>NKIE01000524.1 GCA_002256055.1 Pseudomonas sp. PGPPP3
CTGGATCAGCCAGTGCCCGCGCTGCGATGCGCGGATGACCGTGCACCAACGCTCCGGCGAACTGCGCTGCCACCACTGCGGCTACAGCGAACGCTCGCCACGCAACTGCCCGGACTGCGGCAAGGTCGACCTGCGCCCCCTCGGCGCCGGCACCGAACGGGCCGAAGAACGCCTGGAAATCCTCTTCCCGGACACCCCTGTACTGCGCATCGACCGCGATAGCACCACGCGCAAAGGCGCCATGGACCAGTTGCTCACCACCATCCACCACGGCGAGCCGTGCATTTTGGTCGGCACCCAGATGCTCGCCAAAGGCCATCACTTCCCGCGCGTGACCCTGGTGGCGATTCTGGATGCCGACGGCGGTCTGTTCTCTGCGGATTTTCGCGCCAGTGAGCGCATGGCCCAGCTGATCGTGCAGGTCGCCGGCCGCGCCGGACGGGCCGAAGAGGCCGGCCGGGTCATCATCCAGACCCACCTGGCCGACCATCCGCTGCTGGTGCAACTGACCGAGCAGGGTTACTTCGCCTTCGCCGAGCAGGCCTTGAGCGAGCGCCGCAGCACCGGCCTGCCGCCGTTCTCGCACCTCGCCCTGCTGCGCGCCGAGGCGCACAAACCAGGGCAGGCCGAGGAATTTCTCGACCAGGCCTGCAGCGAAGCCGAACACCTGCTGGCGGAGCTGACCCTGCATGGCGTCGAGCTGCTCGGGCCGATTCCCGCACCGATGGAGCGCCGCGCCGGGCGCTACCGTGCGCAATTGTTGTTACAGGCCAACGCCCGCGCGCCGCTGCACCGGTTACTGGCAGCACTGCTGGTGGCACTGGAGCGCATGCCCAGTGGCCGCGCGGTGCGCTGGTCGTTGGATGTCGACCCCATCGACCTGTTCTGAGCCACCCACCTATGCCGATAAATCGCCATCTACCGCTTAACCCTTGAAGCACCGGGCGAAGCACGCCGATAATGTCCGGCTTTAATCCCGCGCCATGGCGCCGCCGCTTGCCGGCCTGAGAGCAGATCATGAAAGACACCATTCGCCAGCTGATCCAGCAAGCCCTCGCCAACCTGACCACTGCAGGTGTGCTGCCGGCAGGCCTGAGCCCGGCGATCCAGGTGGAAAACACCAAGGACAAGACCCACGGCGACTTCGCTAGCAACATCGCCATGATGCTGGCGAAGCCGGCCGGTATGAAACCGCGCGACCTCGCCGAGCAGCTGATCGCCGCCCTGCCGGCCGATGCGGCCGTGAGCAAGGTGGAAATCGCCGGCCCCGGCTTCCTGAATTTCTATCAGGACAACCAGGCCCTGGCTCAGCGCCTGGAAGTCGCCCTGGCCGATGCCGCCCTGAATGTGCGCAAGGTCGGTCCGGCGCAGCGCGTAGTGGTCGACCTGTCTGCCCCCAATCTGGCCAAAGAGATGCACGTCGGCCATCTGCGCTCGACCATCATCGGCGACGGCGTCGCCCGTGTGCTCGAATTTCTCGGCGACGAGGTGATCCGCCAGAACCACGTTGGCGACTGGGGCACCCAGTTCGGCATGCTGCTGGCCTATATGCAGGAAAACCCAGCCGCCGCCGACAGTGAACTGTCCGACCTGGAGAACTTCTACCGCGCCGCGAAGAAGCGCTTCGACGAGTCGCCCGAGTTCGCCGAGCGCGCCCGCGAACTGGTGGTGCAGCTGCAAGCCGGCGATGCTGAATGCATGCGCCTGTGGACCCGCTTCAACGATATTTCCCTGAGCCACTGCCAGGCACTTTACGACCGCCTGGGCGTGAAACTGAGCATGGCCGACGTCAAGGGCGAAAGCGCCTACAACGACGACCTGGCCAACGTGGTGGCCGACCTCAAGGCCAAGGGCCTGCTCAGCGAAAGCGACGGCGCCCAGTGCGTGTTCATGGACGAGTTCAAGAACGCCGAAGGCAACCCGCTGCCACTGATCGTGCAAAAGGCCGGCGGCGGCTACCTGTATGCCACCACCGACCTGGCCGCCACCCGCTATCGCGCCAACGTACTGAAGGCCGATCGCGCCCTGTACTTCGTCGACCAGCGCCAGGCCCTGCACTTCCAGATGGTCTTCAGCGCTGCGCGCCTGGCCGGTTTCGTCCCGGCCAGCATGCAGCTGGAGCACATGGGTTTCGGCACCATGAACGGCGCCGACGGCCGTCCATTCAAGACCCGCGACGGCGGCACGGTGAAACTGGTCGACCTGATCAATGAAGCCGAAGAGCGCGCCTACAGCCTGGTCAAGAGCAAGAACCCGGAACTGGACGAAGCCGAACTGCGCCAGATCGCTAACGCTGTGGGCGTGAGCGCGGTCAA
>NKIE01000525.1 GCA_002256055.1 Pseudomonas sp. PGPPP3
GGGCGATTTCGATGGCCTGATCCTGCCGCGGGCGGAAATTCTCAAGAATGCCTTTGTGCTCTGGCCGTTGGCTCTGCATGCGCCGCAGGTGCTGCACCCGGGCGTGCAGCGCAGCTTCGCCGACTTGTGGCAAACGGCGCAGATTGCGCAGCAGTTACAGCCTATCGCCTTCCAATGGCGTGGTCACGAGCTGACGCCGAGTGAGTTGATTCTGGCGCATTCAGGCGCGTAGCTCGGATGGTGTCGGGCTACGTGGGTTGTGCGCTAGCCTTGTAAGCTTTGAGTGCCTGCAGGCGTTCGCGCTGCAGCGCAGCGCCGAGCTCGGCACCCTTGAATCCTTGCTCTAACAGCGGCTGCACGGGCACCGCACGGGCGGCATTGGCGGCACCGAGCAGATAGCTGGCTTGCGGGTAGTCACGTTGTTCGAAACCCAGGCGCCCGCGGGCATCCATTTCGCAGGCGGCAACAAATTCGGCAAAGCGCTGCGGGCGACGATAAGCGTCGAAACTCTGCAATAACTCTAGCAACGTCGAGGCTTTCAGCTCCAGAGCGCGATGGCCGTGGGTGTGATATTCACACACCAGCAGGGCCAGTTCCTGACAGTCCTTCGGTGCTTTGTAGCGCGCGTTGACCGCACGTACCTGCTTCAGGCCGCGCACTTCGTGAGCGATATGCCGTGGCCAGTCGGCCGCCGGCGTGCTGCCTTTGCCCAGGTCGTGCAGCAGGCTGGCCCAGCGAACGGTAAGCGGCTGAGTTTGGGTGGCGCATTGCTGAAGGACCATCAACACATGCACGCCGGTATCGCCTTCCGGGTGATGCAGGGCGGTTTGCGGCACGCCGAACAGGGCGTCGACTTCCGGCAGCAGTTCGGCCAAGGCGCCACAGTCGCGCAGTACCTGGATAAACACATCGGGACGCGGCTCCATCAGGGCGCGGGAGATTTCCTTCCAGCTGCGCTCTGCGGTCAGTGCCTGCAATTCACCGGACTCGCTGAGTTGGCGCATCAACGCCAGGGTTTCATCGGCCACCCGGAAACCCAAGGGGGCGTAGCGGGCGGCAAAACGGGCGACGCGCAGCACCCGTAGCGGGTCTTCGGCGAAGGCTGGGGATACATGGCGGAGCAAGCGGGCTTCAAGATCGCGCTGGCCGCCGTAGGGGTCATACAGTTGGCCCTGGGCGTCTTCGGCCATGGCGTTAATGGTCAGGTCACGGCGAATCAAGTCGTCTTCGACGCTGACGTCCGGGCTGGCGAAGAAGGTGAAACCACCGTAGCCCTGGCCGGATTTGCGCTCGGTGCGGGCGAGGGCATATTCCTCGCCCGTTTGCGGATGGAGAAATACCGGGAAATCGTCGCCGACCGGGCGAAAACCCTGGGCCAGCATCTGTTCAACCGTAGCGCCAACCACCAGCCAGTCGATGTCGGTGACCGGTTGGCCGAGCAAGCGGTCGCGCACGGCGCCGCCGACCTTGTAAATCTGCATGGGAGCTCCTTCGTCAGGCCTACAGCATACCGTCTGAACCGGGAGTGTGGCGCTTAGCGGGCGATGGGTACTTGTTGCAGTAGGGCATTGCTGGCCTTGTGCAGCTGCTCGTCGCTGTCCCTGGCGGGGCTGAGGCCGGTATCGACCTGGCCTTCCCAGAGCACGTGGTCCTGCAGGTCGGTAAGGCGCAGGTGCAGGGTGGCACGCTCTTCCTGTAGGTGGTGCACGCTCTGGTAAGGGCCAAGAGGGCCGGGCGGTGGCAGATCGGTGCTGAGTTCAACAGGTTCGCTGCGCAGCCCCAGCCAGTAATAAGCGCGCAGTTGCGCCGGTGAGCCTTCCCGGTAACCGCGCAGGCTTAGGCCTTCGCGCAGCAGGCTGGTGAGCAGGACCGCGCGCTCGGTGGGTGTTTGGCTGTCGTTGCTGGCGCTCACGGCGATCAGTTGCACGTTGCTGAGGCCGCGCAGGCCGGGCTGGGCAGCGGTCGTTACCTGCGGCAGCAGCAGATGGCTGGAGCAGGTGGCCAGGGCCAGGCACACCAGCAAAACAGGGAATATGCGCATCAGCCAAGGGCTCCGGGGAAATACCCGCATGCTCGCCACGGTCAGCCGCCCGGTCAACCAATCAAATGGGTGGCATGACGAGGTCCAGGCGTGGCTGCTCACTGTCGTTCTTGGGTGGGACATGCAGGGTGCTGATCAGTTGTTCGCCCTGACGGCTTTCCAGGTGAATATCAAAGCCCCAGAGACGATGCAGGTGCTTGAGCACTTCTTCGGTCGATTCGCCCAGGGGTTTGCGCTCGTGCTGCTGGTGACGCAGGGTCAGTGAGCGGTCGC
>NKIE01000526.1 GCA_002256055.1 Pseudomonas sp. PGPPP3
TTAAACCGCAATCGCACAGACGACACCAAACGCCCCATCAGGAGGCCGAGTGGAATCGTTGCGTAAGGGGTTGAGCGGCATGGATGCCGCGAGAGCCGCGATGGGCCAGGGATGGCCCTTCGCGGCGCGCCCCTGAAGCAATGATGGAACGAGGGCACCCGCCGCAGGCGGGCCGGATGCAAGGGGCAAGACCTTTTGGTTACTTTTGGGGCAACTGCCAAAAGTGACCCGCCGTAAGGGCGGAACCGCTAGACCGGACAACCGCAATAGCAAACGGCTAAGCACTGGCTTGTGAATTGCGTTCCGGTTAGTGTCGAGCTTTTACACTCGCTCAAGGATGACGCATGGCGGCCAAGCCCGTTCAAACTCGCCAACAGAAACACCTCGCTGTATTGATCGACGCCGACAACGCATCAGCTGCAATTGTCGAAGGACTATTCGAGGAAATCGCCAAATACGGCGTCGCCAGCGTGAAACGTATCTACGGCGACTGGACCGGCCCGCAATTGGGTGGCTGGAAGAAAGTACTGCTGGATCACTCGATACTGCCGATGCAGCAGTTCGCCTACACCACCGGCAAGAATGCTACAGACAGCTCACTGATCATCGACGCTATGGACCTGCTCTATACCCGGCGCTTTGATGGCTTCTGCCTGGTCTCCAGCGACAGCGACTTTACCCGCCTGGCCGCCCGTCTACGTGAAGAAGGGCTGGAAGTAATCGGTTTTGGCGAACAGAAAACACCCAAGCCCTTCGTGTCTGCATGCGACAAATTTATCTACACCGAACTCCTACGCAACGACGCAGAACCCGCCGAGGCAGAAGTATCTAGCAACGGCGCACAAGCAATCGCACAGACACCCGCAACAGAAGCCAAGCCCGTCGCGCCACCCGCGCCGACCAAGGTAAAAGCGCAGAAAGTGCCGGTAGACTTTATCGCCAAGATAATCGATGACAACTCCGACGAAGATGGCTGGTGCCACCTCGCCATACTCGGCTCCAACATCAGCAAATTACGCTCTGACTTTGACTCCCGCCTTTATGGACACAAAAAACTGAGCGATCTGATCAAGGCGCAGAACAGTCGCTTTGAGCTTCAAGTCCTGGGCACCACAGCAACGGGCGGCAAAGCCCTTGCCGTGCGAAACCGAAAGCCCACCAAGTAACCCGCAACAAACGCAAATACCAAAACGACACTCAACGCCAAAACAAAAAGGCCCGTCACTCGACGGGCCTTCTTGTTTCAATCAACCGCTCAGCTCGCGCTAATCAAGCCTCCACCGCCTCCCGACGCGCCTCAAGCTTCTTAGCCTGATACGCCTTCGCCGCATCATGAAACGCCTGCAGCAATTTGTCGTACTGCGGGTTCTCCCAATAGCGATACTCCGGGTGCCACTGCACGCCCAGGGCAAACGCCTTGGCGCCAATCACGCTGACCGCCTCGATCTGCCCATCATCACAAACCGCCTCAACCTGCAGGCCTTCACCCAACCGATCAATCCCCTGCCCGTGCAGCGAATTAACCATCATTTCGCGATCGCCAATCACCCGATGCAACAAACCACCTTCGGTCAGGGTCACGTTATGGATCGGGCCATAGGCCACGTCATCCGGCACGTCCTTCACCTCACGGTGATCAAGACGACCGTCGACCGCATGCACCTCACGGTGCAAGGTGCCGCCGAACAGCACGTTCATTTCCTGCACGCCACGGCAAATGCCGATAAACGGAATGCCGCGCTCCAGGCAAGCACGCATCAGGCGCAGCACGGTGGCGTCGCGGGGTTTGTCCGCCAGGCCCAGGCCAGGATGCTCGTCGTCGTAGAAGCTCGGATGGATGTTGGAAAGCGAGCCACCGAACATGATGCCCGAGACGCTGTCGAGCACGGTGTCCATGTCCAGATCATCGCCGAAGGCCGGGATCATCAGCGGGAAGGCACCGTAGCCGGTGACCGAGCTGATGTATTTTTCGCCGACCAGATGAAACCAGCCGATGTCACGGTCAGTCAGCTGCCAGCGACACAGGGGTAGGCCAATCATCGGTTTGTTCATTGCAAGGCTGTCCTCTTCTATTGGATTGAAGTGGGCTGCCCTTGGGTCAGCGGCCTCGACAACTTGCGGTTATCCGCCACAAGCCCGTTGACCAAAGGGGTGCCGTAACCGGCGAACCGGGTCACTGCACCAACGCCGCGCCCGCGCGGCTGGTTTACTGCATAAAGCTGTTACTGCTGGGTATCGCTGCGCTCAACCCTTACTACGGTGTAGCAAAAAAGCAAAAAAAGGCCGGTCTTGCGACCAGCCATTTAGGT
>NKIE01000527.1 GCA_002256055.1 Pseudomonas sp. PGPPP3
CAGATTGCCCAGCGCATCCACCAGGGCACCACCGGAGTTGCCGGGGTTGATCGCCGCGTCGGGCTGGATAAAGTCCTCGTAGGGGTTCAGCCCGAGCTGGTTGCGCCCGGTGGCGCTGATGATGCCCATGGTTACGGTCTGGCCGACGCCGAAGGGGTTGCCGATGGCCAGCGCCACGTCGCCGATCTGGATCTTGTTGGAGTGGCCGAGGGTTATGGCTGGGAGGTCCGGGAGGTCGATCTTGAGCACTGCCAGGTCGGTTTCCGGGTCGCTGCCGATGACCTTGGCCAGGGTTTCGCGGCCATCCTTGAGGGCCACGATAATCTGGTCGGCACCGCTGACCACGTGGTTGTTGGTCAGCAGATAGCCTTCCGGGCTCATGATCACTGCCGAACCCAGGCTCGACTCCATACGCCGCTGCTTGGGCAGGTTGTCGCCATAAAAGTGCTGATATTGCGGGTCATTGGCCAGTGGCGAGGCCGGCTTGCTCACCACTTTGGTGGTGTACAGGTTGGCCACCGCCGGTGCCGCGTTGCCCACTGCCTCGGCATAGGACACTGGGCCTTGCTGCAGCAGGCCGTAGCTTGGCGCTTGTTGCAGGTGTACATCCTGGCGTGGCAGGCCGACCCACTCGGGGTAGCGTTGGATGATCAGCAGGGCGGCGAGCACGCCGACCAGTAACGGCCAGCCATAAAATCGCAGGGCCTTGGGCATGGAATGAATCCTGAGGGTTGCGGGGGCCGGAGGCGGCCCTTAAGGTGGCGCCATTATAGAGAGCCTGGCCGCTGCACAAACAGCCTGTTTGCCGGCTTTGTCGACAGTTTTGGAGAACCTTTGCCATGGCCATTGCCCTGACCACCCTGGTTGAAGAAGCCGAGCGTTATCTGAATGCCGCACGCATCAGCGATTACTGCCCCAATGGCCTGCAGGTTGAGGGGCGCCCGCAGGTGCGGCGCATCGTCAGTGGCGTGACTGCCAGTCAGGCGCTACTGGATGCGGCCGTAGAGGCCGACGCTGATGTGGTGCTGGTGCATCACGGCTACTTCTGGAAGGGCGAAAATCCCTGCATTACCGGGATCAAGCAGCGCCGTCTGAAGACTCTGCTGAGCCACGACATCAGTCTGCTGGCCTATCACTTGCCGTTGGATGTGCATCCCGAGGTGGGCAATAACGTGCAGTTGGCACGCCAGCTCGATCTGATCGTCGAAGGGCCTCTGGAGGCCGATAACCCGCGTAGCGTCGGCCTGGTTGGCGCCTTGGCGGAGCCCATGAGTGGCCGCGACTTTGCTCGCAAGGTGCATGAAGTGCTGGGGCGCGAGCCGTTGCTGGTCGAGGGCGACGGCCTGATCCATCGGGTTGGTTGGTGCACCGGTGGCGGCCAGGGCTATATCGACCAGGCGATTGCCGCCGGTGTCGATCTGTATCTGACCGGCGAGGCCTCGGAGCAAACCGTGCACAGCGCACGAGAAAACGGTATCAGCTTCATTGCCGCCGGCCACCACGCCACCGAGCGTTATGGAGTGCAGGCTCTGGGCGATTATCTGGCCCGGCGCTTTGCCCTCGAACACCTGTTTATCGACTGCCCAAACCCCGTTTAAGGGGAATATGACTAGAACCTTTAGGTCTAACAGATCGCCTGATTAGAAGCAGGTGCTGTGATAAAGTTCGTGCCTCATCCACGGCCCGCCGGCCGTCCTATTGCCAATGTGAGTAGCCATGCTCGACAAAATGACGCATCTGAAACAGCTGGAGGCGGAAAGCATCCACATCATCCGCGAGGTCGCCGCCGAGTTCGATAATCCGGTGATGCTCTATTCCATCGGTAAAGATTCCGCCGTAATGCTGCATCTGGCCCGCAAGGCGTTCTTCCCTGGCAAGTTGCCGTTCCCGGTAATGCATGTCGACACTCGCTGGAAATTCCAGGAGATGTACGCGTTCCGCGAAAAAATGGTCAAGGAATACGGCCTGGAGTTGATTACTCACATCAACCCCGATGGCGTGGCGCAAGACATGAATCCCTTCACCTACGGCAGTGCCAAGCACACCGACGTGATGAAGACTGAGGGGCTCAAGCAGGCGCTGGATAAGCATGGCTTTGATGCCGCTTTCGGTGGCGCGCGCCGCGATGAGGAGAAATCCCGCGCGAAAGAACGTGTGTACTCCTTCCGCGACAGCAAGCATCGCTGGGACCCGAAAAATCAGCGTCCCGAGTTGTGGAATGTGTACAACGGCAACGTCAACAAAGGCGAGTCGATCCGCGTTTTCCCGCTGTCCAACTGGACCGAACTGGACATCTGGCAGTA
>NKIE01000528.1 GCA_002256055.1 Pseudomonas sp. PGPPP3
GATTCTGCTCGGTTGCTACTTCACCGTGGCGCTGCCGTTCATGTACCGAGCGATCACCAACAACCTGCAGGCCATCAACCTGCCAGACCTGATGGACGCTGCCCACCTGCTGGGTGCCAGCACCTGGCAGGCCGCCTGGCTGGTGGTGCTGCCCAACCTGCGCAAGGGTCTGATGGTTTCGCTGTTTTTGTCCTTCAGCTTCCTATTCGGCGAGTTCGTATTTGCCAACCTGCTGGTCGGCACCCGTTACGAGACGTTGCAGGTGTATCTGAACAACATGCGTAACAGCAGCGGTCACTTCAACAGCGCTCTGGTGATCTCCTATTTCTTCTTCGTGCTGCTGTTTACCTGGGCAGCCAACCGCCTGAACAAGGACCCGTCATGAGTTTCCTGAGCATTCGCGGCCTGCACAAAAGCTACGCCGCCACGCCCATCTTCAGCGACATCAACTGCGAAATTGCCCAGGGCGAGTTCGTCACCTTGCTCGGCCCGTCCGGCTGCGGCAAATCCACCCTGCTGCGCTGCATTGCCGGCCTGACCGGCGTCAACGGCGGGCAGATTCTTCTCGACGGCCAGGACCTGGTGCCCATCAGCCCGCAGCAGCGCGGCATCGGCATGGTGTTCCAAAGCTATGCGCTTTTCCCCAACATGAGCGTGGCGCAGAACGTGGCCTTCGGCCTGCGCATGCAAAAGGTCGGCAAGGCCGACAGCGCCCTGCGCGTCGACGACGCCCTGCGCATGGTCGAACTGCACGACTTCGCCGACCGCTACCCGCATCAACTGTCCGGCGGCCAATGCCAGCGCGTAGCCCTGGCGCGCTCGCTGGTCACCCGCCCGCGCCTGCTGCTGCTGGATGAGCCGCTCTCGGCGCTGGATGCACGCATTCGCAAGCACCTGCGCGAGCAGATCCGCAGCATCCAGCAGGAACTGGGCCTGACCACGATTTTCGTCACCCACGACCAGGAAGAAGCGTTGGTCATGTCTGACCGTATCGTCCTGATGAATGCCGGCAAAATCGTCCAAAGTGGCGATGCCGAAACCCTCTACACCGCACCGGTCAACGCCTTTGCCGCCGGCTTTATCGGCAACTACAACCTGCTCGACGCCGACGCGGCCAGCCGCCTGTTGCTGCGTCCGATCAACAGCCGCGTGGCGATTCGCCCGGAGTCGATCCAGCTCACCAGCAACGGCGCCATTGAGGCCCAGGTGCGCAGCCACAGCCTGCTCGGCAACGTGATTCGCTACCGGGTTGAGGCCCGCGGCGTAGAGCTACTGGTGGATGTACTCAACCGCTCACCTGCTGACTTGCTGCACAGCGGCCAGGCCATTGCCCTGAACATCGAGGCTCAGGCCATTCAGGAGGTGGCGTAATGGCCCTGGCGATTTTTGA
Source organism: Pseudomonas sp. PGPPP3 (assembly GCA_002256055.1). GTDB lineage: Bacteria > Pseudomonadota > Gammaproteobacteria > Pseudomonadales > Pseudomonadaceae > Aquipseudomonas. The sequence continues at coordinate 1,391 of NKIE01000528.1, forward strand.
CCTCGACGAGACCCTGATTGACGGCGACTGCGCCAGCCTGTGGAGCGCTTACATGGCGCAGTTGGGTTGGGTCGACGGCGAGTCGTTCCTCAAACGCGACACCGAGTTGATGGCGCTGTACAGCCAAGGCCTGCTGGCCATGGAAGACTATATGGCCTTCAGCCTGTCACCACTGGTTGGCCGCACGGCAGCGGAAGTCGCCCATGTGGTCGGCCCCTTTGTCGAAGAGGTGATCGAGCCGTTGATCTACAGCGATGCCTGCCAGTGCCTGGCCCGTCACCGCGCCGCCGGTGATCGGCTGCTGGTGATCTCAGCTTCCGGCGTCCATCTGGTGGCACCGATTGCCGAGCGTTTAGGCATCAGTGAAGTGCTGGCCATCGACCTCGAAGAGCAGCATGGCTGCTACAGCGGCAACACCCAGGGCATCCTCACCTACCGCGAAGGCAAGGTGAAACGCTTGCAGGCCTGGCTCGTCGAACAGGGCGAGAGCCTGGAAGGCGCCTATTTCTACTCGGACTCACGCAACGACCTGCCACTGCTCTCCCAGGTCAGCCAGCCCCAGGTCGTCAACCCCGACCCGGTACTGCGCGCCCATGCCGAAGAGGCCGGCTGGCCGATTCTGCACTGGCGTTAGCACAAGACCGCGAGGGGGACAGCGCCATCTAAATCAGCCGTACCGCCAATCAGCCAAGGCTGACTGGCGGTCAAGCCTGTTAATCTTGCGCATCCTTCCCCGCTCGTCCCAGGAGCTTCCGTGGAACCCGCTATTGCCATCCAGCAACTGAGCAAGACTTACGCCTCCGGCCACAGCGCGCTACGCAACATCGACCTAAACATTCAAAAAGGCGAGATCTTCGCCCTGCTCGGCCCCAACGGCGCGGGCAAGACCACCCTGCTCAGCATCATCTGCG
>NKIE01000529.1 GCA_002256055.1 Pseudomonas sp. PGPPP3
GTAGCCCAGGCGCGCGCAGTTGATGGTCACCACACCGAGTGAGCCGGTCTGCTCGGCCGAGCCAAACAGACCGCCACCGCGCTTGAGCAGTTCACGCACGTCCAGCTGCAGGCGGCAGCACATGGAACGCACCTGATTGGGCTGCATGTCCGAGTTGAGGAAGTTCTGGAAGTACGGCAGGCCGTAGCGCGCGGTCATCTCGAACAGGCGCTCGGCGTTCTCGCTGTCCCAAGGGAAGTCGTGGGTGATGTTGTAGGTGGGAATCGGGAAGGTGAAGACCCGGCCCTTGGCATCACCGGCCTGCATCACCTCGATATAGGCGCGATTGATCAGCTCCATCTCGGCATGCAGCTCGCCGTAGGCAAAGGGCATTTCCACCCCGCCGATATAGGGGATCTGCTCGCGCAGGTCTTCCGGACAGACCCAGTCGAAGGTCAGGTTGGTGAACGGCGTTTGCGTGCCCCAGCGCGACGGCACGTTGAGGTTGTAGATGAACTCCTGAATGGCCTGGCGTACTTCGTCGAAGCTCAACTGGTCCTTGCGCACATAAGGCGCCAGGTAGGTGTCGAAGGAGCTGAAGGCCTGGGCGCCGGCCCACTCGTTTTGCAGGGTTCCGAGGAAATTGACCATCTGCCCCAGGGCGCTGGTCAGGTGCTTGGGCGGCCCGGCCTCGACCCGCCCCGGAACGCCGTTCAAACCCTCATTTAGCAGGGTGCGCAGTGACCAGCCGGCGCAATAGCCGGCGAGCATGTCCAGGTCGTGGATATGCAAGGCACCCTCGCGGTGGGCCTCACCGATCTCCGCGCTGTACACCTCGTCCAGCCAGTAATTGGCGGTGACCTTGCCGGCCACGTTGAGCACTAGGCCGCCGAGGGAGTAGCCCTGGTTGGCATTGGCCTGTACCCGCCAGTCTTCACGGGACAAGTATTCGTTCATCGAGGCGGCCACTTCGACGATCGCCTTGCGGTCGCGGCGCAGGCGACCATGCTGCTCGCGATAGACGATATAGGCGCGGGCGGTGGCGTAGTAATACGCCTCCATCAGCACCCGCTCGACCTGGTCCTGCACCTGCTCGACATCCAGGGTTTCATGGCTCAACAGCCGTGCCAGCACCAGCTCGGCCAGCGCAGCGGCCTGGGCCGCGACAAACTCGCCGCTGGCATTGCCCGCCGCCATCAAAGCCCGTTCGATCTTGACCAATTCAAAGGCAACCAGGCGGCCATCACGCTTGCGCAACGACACCGGACGACTGCTACAGGGCAAACCAGGCATATCACCTCCACCACTACATGTTGTTTTGATAAGGCAATCAAAACACTAGATGCAGTGAATTTACCGATTAAGCCCTGACGCGAAATTGACCACTATCAAATGTGCATAAAAGCCTGAAGCGCACGGCACTAGCTGCCGATTAAATTGCCCAGAATTGACGCGAATCATTATTAATTAGATTAACAACACCTAACCTCTGCCTACCTTCACTGCCAGAGGAAGCTCCCATGAGCCCCCGTCTCCTGCTTAGCCTTACCGCCCTGCTCGCGGCCACCCACAGTTACGCCAAGGAATACCCGATCGGCGAGCCGCAGCAATGCGCCGGCATGGAGGTGGGTGCGGTGTACCTGCAGCCCATCTCCATGGACCCGCCGGGGATGATGCGCGCCGCGGCCGAGTCGGATGTGCATATGGAGGCCGATATCAGCGCTCTGGAGAGCAATGCCCACGGCTTTCAGGAAGGCAGTTTCGTTCCGTACCTGAACATCAGCTACCGCCTGCAAAAGACTGGCAGCGAGCAGGTGCTGGAAGGTGACTTCCACGCCATGGTGGCCAACGACGGCCCCCATTACGGCGACAACCTCAAATTGATGGGCCCAGGCAAATACCAGCTCACCTACTTCGTCAGCGCTCCCGGTGGCCATGGCGCGCACTTCGGCCGGCATACCGACAAGGAAACCGGCGTGGCGCCGTGGTTTGAGCGCTGCGAGCTGAACTACAGCTTCACCTTCGCCGGCATCGGCAAAAAAGGCGGCTACTGAGTCCGACGGCGCGCCTGAGGGCGCGCCCTTTGCTGGAGAGGCCTGATGAAGCTTTACCCCTTGCTGCTTGCCGCCATCCTGCCCGGCGTCGCCCTGGCCGCACCGCTGCCCAGCTATGAACTGCAGATCCGCGACGGGCATTTCACCCCGGCCAACTTACAAGTAGCCGCCGGGCAACGGTTCAAGATCATCGTCCATAACCTCGGCCAAGGCCCGGTGGAGTTCGAAAGCACGCCGCTGCGCATCGAGAAGGTGCTCAGCCCCGGC
>NKIE01000530.1 GCA_002256055.1 Pseudomonas sp. PGPPP3
CGCAATGGTGTTCCAGAACTATGCGCTCTACCCGCACAAGACGGTGGCCGAGAACATGGGCTTCGCGCTGAAGCTGCGGAAGACGCCCAAGGCCGAGATCGACCAGCGGGTGCAGCGCGCTGGCCACTGGCAGCAGGGCATCGCTACCGAGCAAGCGATAGTTGTAATGCTCGGCGTTAAAGGGGCCTTCGACAAAGCTCAGGCTGATCTCGCTGCGTTGCAGTTGCTCGAGGTTTTCCGCGGTATTGCCGATCTCCAGGCTGATTTGCAGGCCTGGATGGGCTTGCTGGAAGCGCGCGATCAGCGCCGGCAGCAGGTAGCTGCCCAGCGTGACGCTGGCGCCTATTTGCAGGTCGCCGCTGCCCAGACTGGCGAATTCGGCCAGGTCCCGTTCGGCGGCCAACTCCAGGGCGAAGATCCGTTCGGCGTAGGGCAGCAGTCGCCGGCCGGCGGCGGTCAGGCTGACCCCGCGGCTCTGGCGGTCGAACAGCGGCAGTTGCAGGCGCGCCTCCAGTTCGCGGATTTCTCGGGTGACTGCCGGCTGGCTGATCAGCAGGCGCGCCGCCCCAGCGCTGATGCTGCCGGTCTGGGCGATGGCCAGAAAGACTTTGAGGTGGTGTAGATTCATAAATAAAAGGCATGCCTTGTATCTTTTATATGCATTTTACCTATAGCACGTTGCTGCTTAACCTCACAGTCATGGATCGCCTCAAGGCGGTCGTCTGTTGAGGAGTCCTCCGATGCTGCGCCCCTTTACCCGCTTGCACGAGCCGCTGGCCTTCGTGCGGCAGTTCACCCCCAACTGGTTTGCCATGACCATGGGCACCGGTGTGTTGGCCCAGGTGGTGGCCAAGGTGCCGGTGAGCTTTGCCGGACAGTTGTGGCTGGCTGAAGGCCTGTGGCTGCTGACCACGCTGCTGTTTGTGCTGTTCAGCGGCCTGTTCGCTGCCCGCCTGCTGCTGTTTCGCGACACCCTGTGGCCGATGCTTGATCACCCGGTGCAATCGATGTTTCTCGGCGCCATTCCCATGGGGCTGGTGCAGGTGATCGCCGGTCTGTTGCTGTTTGCCGAGCCGGTGTATGGGCAGGTCGTGGTGCAATTAGACCATGGCTTGTGGTGGCTGGATCTGGTGCTGGCTCTTGGTGTGGCGCTGGGTGTGCCGTACCTGATGTTTACCCGCCAGCAGCATGCCCTGGAGAAGCTCACCGGTGTCTGGTTGTTGCCGATCGTCGCCCCTGAGGTGGCCGCCACGGGGGCTGCGGCCTTGGCGCCGCACCTCGCGGCCGATCAGGCGCAGCTGTTGCTGAGCCTGGGCTATGTGCTGTGGGGCTTGTCGCTGAGCCTGGCGTTTGCCCTGATCGCCCTGGTGCTGTTGCGCCTGGCCTTGCACAAGCTGCCGGACATGGACTTTGCCGCCACCAGTTGGCTGCCACTGGGCCCGCTGGCCACCGGCTGCCTGGGCTTGCTGGCCCTTGGTCAGGCGGCGCCGCAGGCCTGGCACGGCACTGCCCTGCAGGGCGCGGCAGAATTGGCTGAACAGTTGGGGCTGGTTGGTGGTCTGGCCTTGTGGGGGGCCGGGTTCTGGTGGCTGGTGGCGGCCAGCCTGTTTACCCGCCATTACCAGCGCCGTGAGCTGCCATTCAACCTCGGTTGGTGGGGGTTTACCTTCCCGTTGGGGGTGTTCACCCTGGCGACCTTTGCCCTGCAGCGTCTTACCGGTTTGCAACTGTTTGGCTGGATTGGTCTGTTGCTGGCGCTGCAACTGGTGCTGGTCTGGCTGCTGGTGATGCGCCGCACCTTGCATGGTATCTGGCATGGCGAGCTGTTCCGGGCGCCTTGTCTGAGCGCCAGAGGGATGCTTTGAGGCGCTGAATTGACGGGCATTTGGAGATTGTCTGCGGGTGGGCGACCATCTGTGATTGCCCCCATGCCCCTCGCTGGGGGAAAATGCCCGTCTTTTTTCGACCTACAGCTGCCTGAACATACTGTTTAGAGGCAGCCCTCCAGGAGATCAGCGATGCCCAGCCGTCGTGAGCGTGCCAATGCCATTCGTGCCCTCAGCATGGATGCTGTGCAAAAAGCCAACAGCGGCCACCCCGGTGCCCCGATGGGCATGGCGGATATTGCCGAGGTGTTGTGGCGCGATTTCCTCAAGCACAACCCGAGCAACCCGAGCTTCGCCGACCGTGACCGCTTCGTGCTGTCCAACGGCCACGGCTCGATGCTGATCTACTCGCTGTTGCACCTGACCGGCTACGACCTGTCGATCGACGACCTGAAGAACTTCCGTCAGCT
>NKIE01000531.1 GCA_002256055.1 Pseudomonas sp. PGPPP3
CACGCGGCGCTGGGGCAGTTCGAGGACCTTGGGTTCGCCGACATCAATCTGCAGGCTGTGCGCGAGCAGTTTGCGCTCGACGCGCTCCTCATGTTCGCTGCGTTGCGACAGCTGATTGGCACAGCCGCTGAGCAACAAGGCGCCACCGAGGGTGGCGACGAGGGGAAGATTGAGTCGGCTGTACATGACGCCTCGATCAGCCGCGAATGCGGGCTTGCAGGAAGGCCAGCACATCGGCAGCTGGGATCGCCTGCGCCTCGGTCTCGCGGCGGCTCTTGTATTCCAGATTGCCGTCAGCCAGTCCGCGATCGCTAATGACGATGCGGTGCGGAATGCCGATGAGTTCCATGTCGGCAAACTTGATGCCGGGGCTGGTCTTCTTGTCGCGGTCGTCCAGCAGCACGTCAAACGCTGCAGCAGGCAGCTCGGCGTAGAGCTTGTCGGTAGCTTCGCGCACCACTTCGGTTTCATAGCGCAGCGGTACCAGAGCAATTTGGAACGGCGCCAGGGTGTCGTTCCAGAGGATGCCGCGCTCGTCGAAGTTCTGCTCGATGGCAGCCGCCACCACGCGCGATACGCCAATGCCGTAGCAACCCATGGTGAGGATCACGGGTTTACCGTTTTCGCCCAGCACCTGGCAGTTAAGCGCCTGGCTGTACTTGGTGCCGAGCTGGAAGATATGCCCGACTTCGATGCCGCGCTTGATCACCAAAGTGCCCTGGCCGTCCGGGCTTGGGTCGCCCTCGACCACGTTGCGCAAGTCGGCGACTGCAGGCAATGGCAGGTCGCGTTCCCAGTTGACGCCAAGGTAGTGCTTGTCGTCGATGTTGGCGCCGATGGCGAAGTCGCTCATCAGGGCTACAGAGCGGTCGACGATGCACGGCAACGGCAGGTTCAGCGGGCCAAGTGAGCCAGCACCGGCGCCGATGGCGTCACGCAGCTCAGCTTCCCCGGCAAATACCAACGGGCTGGCAACCAGTTCATGGTTGGCAGCTTTGATTTCGTTCAGTTCGTGGTCGCCACGGATGATCAGGGCGATCAGCTTGCCTTCTTCGGCGGCGTGCACGACCAGGGTTTTGACGGTTTTTTCGATGGCCAGGTCGAACTGGCTGACCAGCTCGTCGATGGTCTTGGCGTTTGGCGTGTCGATCAGGCGCAGTGTTTCAGTCGCCGCACCGCGTACGGTTTCCCGTGGGATGGCTTCGGCCTTCTCGATGTTGGCGGCGTAGTCGGAGCTATCGCTGAAGGCGATGTCGTCTTCACCAGATTCGGCCAGCACGTGGAATTCGTGGGAGCCGGTGCCGCCGATGGAGCCAGTGTCGGCTTGTACCGGGCGGAAGTTCAGGCCCAGGCGGGTGAAGATATTGCAGTAGGCCTGGTGCATGCGGTCGTAGGTCAGCTGCAGGGAGGCCTGGTCCTGGTGGAAGGAGTAGGCGTCCTTCATGATGAATTCGCGACCACGCATCAGGCCGAAGCGCGGACGGATTTCGTCACGAAACTTGGTTTGAATCTGGTACAGGTTGAGCGGTAACTGCTTGTAGCTGTTCAGCTCGTTACGGGCCAGATCAGTGATCACTTCTTCATGGGTCGGGCCGGCGCAGAACTCGCGGCCGTGACGGTCTTTAACCCGCAGCAATTCTGGGCCGTACTCTTCCCAGCGACCGGACTCTTGCCATAACTCGGCAGGCTGGAACAGCGGCATCAGTACTTCCAAGGAGCCGGCGGCGTTCATCTCTTCACGCACGATGGCCTCGACCTTGCGCAGTACGCGCAGGCCCATCGGCAGCCAGGTGTACAGGCCCGAGGCGAGGCGGCGAATCATGCCGGCGCGCAGCAACAGTTGGTGGCTGATCACGACTGCGTCAGAAGGGGTTTCTTTGAGAGTGGAGAGCAGATACTGGCTGGTGCGCATGATTGGCCGTTTTGTCAGTTGCGGGGACGTAGAAAGGTTCGCATTGTACGGCGCCTGTACAGTCGCGTACAGGCTGCCAGGCCACGCGGCTGCGGCGTTTGATTGCAGGAGGAGTTGCCGGTGAGTGCTTTAACCGCAGAGCAAGTACAAGGTTTGATTCGCCTGGGGGTGCCGATGGCCGAGGATATCGACTTGCGCATTGATCATCTGGATGGCGACAAAGCGGTCGCGCGGGTGCCGTTTCACGGCAAGCTGGTGCGTCCAGGCGGCACCCTTTCCGGGCCGACCATCATGGCGCTGGCCGATGCGGCCATGTACGCGGTGGTGCTGGGGCGTCTGGGGCGAGTGGAAATGGCAGTGACAGCCAATCTGAATATCAAT
>NKIE01000532.1 GCA_002256055.1 Pseudomonas sp. PGPPP3
CTGTTCAGTGCGATGAAAATGGAGAAGACCATGATCGGCCTGCTGTTGCTGCTGATCGTGGCGGTGGCGGCTTTCAATATCATCGCCACCCTGATCATGGTGGTGGCCGACAAGGGCGGCGATATCGCCATCCTGCGCACCCTGGGCGCAACGCCTGCGCAGATCATGCAGATCTTCATGGTCCAGGGTACGCTGATCGGTTTTGTCGGCACCCTGGTGGGGGCTGTGCTGGGCGTGTTGGCGGCGCTGAATGTCAGCACCCTGGTGGCCTGGATCGAGCGTGTCAGCGGCCAGCATGTGTTCAGCTCGGACGTTTACTACATCAGCAATCTGCCGTCGGACCTGCAATCGGCCGATGTCTTGTTGGTGTGTGCGGCAGGCTTTGGCTTGAGCTTTCTGGCCACCCTGTATCCGTCCTGGCGAGCCGCGCAGATCCAGCCAGCCGAGGCCTTGCGCTACGAGTAGTCTGGCAAGTTGTTGGCCTGAATAAAAAACGCCGCTTGATGCGGCGTTTTTTATTCAGCGCTGGCGCCGGGCTTTCTGGCGTTTGCGCCAGCTGTGGCGTACCCACCAGCGCCAGTAGAGCATGGTCAGGCAGTAGCCGAGGGCGGCCGCCAGTAGACCGGTAATCACCGATCCGAGCAGGAAGGGTTGCCACACAGTGCTGAGTTCGGCGCTGATCCAGGCCCACGTCAGCTCGTCGGGCATCACCATACTCGGTGTCTGCAGAATCCAGCTGCCCATTTGATAGGTGCAGTAGAACACCGGTGGCATGGTGATCGGGTTGGTTAGCCACACCAGGCCAACGGAAATTGGCAGGTTGGCGCGGCTGATGACTGCCAGGCTGCCGGCCAGCAGCATCTGCATGGGGATGGGAATAAAAGCCGCAAACAAGCCCATGGCCATGGCGCGGGACACCGAGTGGCGATTGAGATGCCAGAGGTTTGGATCATGTAGCAAGCGCCCCAAGTGCCGAAGGTTCGGATGGCTCTTGAGGTTTTCGGGATCGGGCATGTAACGCTTAAATAGACGACGCGGCATGGGAGGTCTCGGGCAGGCTGACGCGCAACCATTATGCACGGCTTTGTGCGCGCTGGCCGAGGCTCACTTTGTGACAACAAATATGTTGGCACTGCCCGCTATGCTGTGATGTACGGATGGCTTCGGGGCGGTGGCAGATGCGCACAGGGATGGTGGCGCTGGCGATGGGCTTGCTGACTTTACGCTGGCTGACGGTATTGCCGCCGGACTGGCTGCTGCTGGTATTGGTACTGGTGGGGTTATTGCTCCTGCCGTGGCGCAGTTATCCCTTGGGTTTTTTCCTCTTGGGTTTTGTTTGGGTCTGCACGTCAGCGCAATGGGCGCTGGATGACCGTCTGGCGCCTGCTCTGGACAACCGTACGCTATGGCTGGAAGGACAGGTCACGGGGTTACCAGCACGCGGCGATGGCGTGCTGCGCTTTCAGCTGGAGGCGCCCCAGGCGCGCAATGTGCTACTGCCGCAACGGCTGCGACTGTCTTGGTATGCCGGTCCGCAAGTCCGGGCCGGTGAGCGTTGGCGTTTGGCAGTGCAGTTGCGCCGCCCGCTCGGCACTGCCAATCCCCATGTGTTTGATTACGAAGCCTGGCTGCTGGCTCAGCGCATCGGTGCGGTGGGCAGCGTCAAGGCTGGTGAGCGTTTGCAGGAAGCCGGTGGCTTGACGGGCTGGCGCGATCAGTTGCGTCAGCGTGTGCTGCAAACCCCGGCCTTTGCCCGCGAAGGCACTCTGGCGGCATTGGTGTTGGGCGATGGTTCGGGGTTGTCGCGGGCCGACTGGCAAGTGCTGCAGGCCACAGGCACGGTTCATCTGATGGTGATTTCCGGTCAGCATATCGCCCTGTTGGCAGGGCTGGTTTACGCCGCTGTAGCTGGTTTGGCTCGGCTGGGCTTATGGCCCCGCGCGTTGCCGTGGCTGCCGTGGGCCTGCGGCCTGGGCTTGAGCGCTGCGGTGGCTTACGGCGTGCTGGCGGGTTTCGAGGTGCCGGTGCAGCGGGCCTGCGTGATGGTGGCGTTGGTGTTGTTGTGGCGCCTGCGCTTTCGTCATCTGGGTGTTTGGCTGCCGCTACTGATGGCGCTCAATGCCGTGTTGCTGGTTGAGCCGCTGGCCAGTTTGCAGGCGGGGTTCTGGTTGTCGTTTGCCGCTGTGGCGGTGTTGTTGCTGGTGTTCGCCGGCCGTCTGGGCGCCGGGTCGTGGGGGCGCAGTTGGGGGCGGGCGCAGTGGGCCATGGCGGTGGGCCGGTTGCCGGCGATG
>NKIE01000533.1 GCA_002256055.1 Pseudomonas sp. PGPPP3
CATCAGGCCGGTGCGCCGCCAGCCAGGCCGCCAAGCAATCCTGGCAGAACCGCCTGCTCGGCCACTTGGCGCGCTACAAGCGCTACCCCAACGACGCCCGCCGCCGCGGAATCGAAGGCACCAGCCAAGTGCGCTTTAACCTGGACCACAGGGGCAAGGTGCTGAGCATTGAACTGGCCAAAAGCTCCGGCAACGCATCGCTGGATCGCGCCACCCTGGCCATGATCCGCCGCGCCTCGCCCGTGCCCAAGCCGCCGGCCGAGTTGCTCACCGCCGGCCAGTTGGAAATCGTCGCGCCCTTTATCTACAACCTCAAGCGCGGCTGAGCCGAGAGGCTCAAGGTGGTTGGTTCCATTGAAGACAGCGGCTATGCTTGGCCGCATCTCAATGGACTATGACTATGACCCTGACCGAACTGCGCTACATCGTTACCCTGGCCCAGGAACAGCATTTCGGTCGAGCCGCCGAGCGCTGCCACGTCAGCCAGCCAACCCTGTCGGTGGGGGTCAAAAAGCTCGAAGACGAGCTGGGCGTGATGATCTTCGAGCGCAGCAAAAGTGCCGTCCGCACAACACCGGTGGGTGAGGGCATCGTCGCCCAGGCGCAGAAGGTGCTGGAATCGGCCCAGGGCATCCGCGAGCTGGCCCAGGTTGGCAAGAACCAGCTGACCGCGCCGCTGCGGGTGGGTGCCATCTACACCGTCGGCCCGTACCTGTTCCCCCATCTGATCCCGCAACTGCACCGGGTTGCGCCGCAGATGCCGCTGTATATCGAAGAGAACTTCACCCACGTGCTGCGCGACAAACTGCGTAACGGCGAGCTGGACGCGATCATCATCGCCCTGCCGTTCCAGGAAGCCGACGTGCTGACCAAGGTGCTCTACGACGAGCCCTTCACCGTCCTGATGCCCGCCAACCACCCATGGACGGCGAAAACCAGCATCGACAGCGCCCTGCTCAACGACAAGAGCCTGTTGCTGCTGGGTGAAGGCCACTGCTTCCGCGATCAAGTGCTGGAAGCCTGCCCGACTCTGGGCAAAGGCGGCGAGATCAACAAACACACCACCGTGGAATCCAGCTCGCTGGAAACCATCCGCCACATGGTCGCCTCTGGCCTGGGCATCTCGGTACTGCCACTGTCGGCGGTGGACAGCCACCACTATGCGCCAGGCGTTATCGCGGTACGCCCACTGACCCCGCCGGTGCCATTTCGCACCGTGGCGATTGCCTGGCGCGCCAGCTTCCCGCGGCCTAAGGCGATTGACGTGCTGGCCGATTCGATTCGCCTGTGTTCGGTGGCCCGCGCGCCCCAGCAAGACGCCTAAGGCCGCGCCGTGAGCGAACTGGCCACGGTTTCCGTTACCGCGCTCAAGGGCGTGGGCGCCGCCCTGGCCGAGAAGCTCGCCAAGGTCGGCCTGGAAACCCTGCAAGACGTCTTGTTTCACCTGCCCCTGCGTTATCAAGACCGCACCCGCATCGTACCCATCGGCGCCTTGCGCCCCGGCCAGGATGCCGTGGTGGAAGGCACCGTGGCCGGCGCCGACGTGGTCATGGGCCGCCGCCGCAGCCTGCTGGTGCGCCTGCAGGACGGCAGCGGCACCCTATCGCTGCGCTTCTACCACTTCAGCCAGGCGCAGAAAGAGGGGCTGAAACGCGGCACCCTGGTGCGCTGCTACGGCGAGGTGCGCCCCGGCTCCTCCGGCCTGGAGATCTACCACCCGGAATACCGCGCCCTCAGCGGTGGCGAACCGATCGCCGTGGAACAGACCCTGACGCCGATCTACCCGACCACCGAGGGCCTGACCCAGCAACGCCTGCGCCAGCTCAGCGAGCAGGCCCTGGCGCGCCTCGGCCCCCACAGCCTGCCCGATTGGCTGCCGGCCGAACTGGCCCGCGAGCATGAGCTGGCGCCCCTCGACCAGGCCCTACGCTACCTGCACCGGCCGCCGCCGGATGCCGACCTCGACGAGCTGGCCGAAGGCCGGCATTGGGCGCAACACCGCCTGGCCTTCGAGGAACTGCTGACCCATCAGCTGTCGATGCAGCGCCTGCGCGACAGCCTGCGCAACCAGCACGCCCCGGCACTGCCCAAGGCCCAGCGGCTGCCGGCGCAGTATCTGGCCAACCTCGGCTTCGCCCCCACCGGCGCCCAGCAGCGGGTCGGCGCCGAGATTGCCTACGACCTCAGCCAGCACGAACCCATGCTGCGCTTGGTGCAAGGTGACGTCGGCGCCGGCAAGACCGTGGTCGCCGCTCTGGCTGCCTTGCAAGCGCTGGAAGCC
>NKIE01000534.1 GCA_002256055.1 Pseudomonas sp. PGPPP3
CGATGTGCACGCAAGCAATGGTCGCTACCTGACCTGGGTGGATGACCTCGGTCGGGTACATAACACCTTTGTCGACAGCAGTTATGGCTCCCAACAACGGGCGGCGGCACAGCGTATCAACCAGGCCGATCAAGCGCGGATGGCCGATGGCACGCGAAGCACCTGGCCGGGGTCGCAGAGTGGGGCGGAAAGCAAGCGTCGTTACTTTACCTGGGTGGATGCCACGGGCAACTTGCAGAGCAGTTTTTATGCGGGCGCTCAGCAAATAGATGGTCAGCATAGTCTGACCCTGCCCAATGGTCAGAATTCGAGTGATTACATTGATGCCGAGGCTTTTGAAGGCAAAGGCTTTGTACGCAGCGAGAACGGCAATCCTTATTACACTTGGGTGGATGAAAACGGGCGTATGCATAATTCGCCGGTGACCCCCGAGCAACGGGCCGCGGGCATGCGCAGTGGCGCCCAGGCTAGTCAGGATATTCAGTACAGCGAAGGCCGCCAGGTGCTGTTTGATAAGCGACCAGCCAACTTGCCAGGACTGGACGGTCAACCCAATGAAGCTATGAAGTCCTTGCTGGAGGGCAGTCAGGAAAAGGCCGACGGCCTGTATCAAGGTTTGCAGGATCAATGCTGTGGTCATCTGTCTGAAGGCGCCTTTACCGAGTTGTCGGTTGATGAGCCTCGGTATCAGGAGTTAAACGGTTTTTCCCCGAGTTTCGACTTTCCCATGGGGCGCAGTTATTACGCGGCCCTGAAATTGCCAAGTTCGCAGCACACCTATGGTCTGCGGGTGCGTAGCTTTGCCAATAAACAGGTGGTTTACCCTTCGTTGCTGTTTCTCGATGAGCGTAAGCAGCCGACCCGACTCGTCAGTGATGCGGTGTACCAATTGCACGGCGAAACCTGGTACCGCTACGCCTTTATCGAAGGCACGGTGCCGGTTAATGCCCGTCAGGGTGAGCGCTATGTGTTGCTGTTGACAACTGACGAAGACCGCAAGGTACAAACCCTGGACAACAAGCCATTCAAGCGCCCTTTGCAGGATTTGCCGGTGAATGAGTCGGGCATGCAGGTGCACCAGCATGCTGAAGTCGGTGCGTTTGAGTTGGCTATCGTGCGCTGATCAATGTGTTTGTCCGCAGACAAAAAAGCCCAGCACTGAGCTGGGCTTTTTTGTGGTTGTTGGCTTATCAGATTTCAGCAGGTTGCACGTGACCGAACAGCTCCTGGGCAAAGCGCACGCGCTCTTCCGGAGTCTCAGTAATGCCTTGCTTCTTCAATTCGGCCAGGCGTGCTTCCACGGCATGGGCGCGATGGGTCAGGCCGCAGTCGTTGGCGATCTGGATATTCAGACCAGGGCGGGCGTTGAGTTCGAGAATCAGTGGGCCCTTGTCTATGTCCAGCACCATGTCGACACCGATATAGCCCAAGCCACACAGTTCATAGCAACCGGCGGCCAGCTTCATAAAACCGTCCCAGTCTGGCAGCTGTACGCCGTCCACGGCGTTGGTGGTGTCCGGGTGCTTGCTGATCTTGTTGTTCAGCCAGGTACCGCGCAGGGTCAAGCCGGTGGCCAGGTCCACACCGACGCCGATAGCGCCCTGGTGCAGGTTGGCCTTGCCGCCGGATTGACGGGTTGGCAGGCGCAGCATGGCCATAACCGGGTAACCCATCAGTACGATGATGCGAATATCCGGCACGCCTTCGTAGCTGATGCTTTTGAAGATCGGGTCCGGGGTAACGCGGTATTCGATCAGCGCACGGTCGCGGTGGCCACCGAGGGAGTAGAGGCCAGTGAGAATGCTGGAGATCTGATACTCGATCTCCTCATGGCTGACGATCTTGCCGGAGACCGTGCGATAACGGCCCTCGAAGCGGTCGGCAATCACCAGGATGCCGTCACCGCCAGCACCCTGTGCCGGCTTGATAACGAAGTCGGTACGCCCGCCGATGATCTCGTCGAGCTTCTCGATTTCCTTCTCGGTGGAAATGATCCCGTACATTTCCGGCACATTGATGCCGGCTTCGATCGCACGCATCTTGGTGATGATCTTGTCATCCACAATCGGGTACAGGCTGCGCTTGTTGTACTTGAGTACGTAGTCAGCGTTGCGCCGGTTGATGCCCATGATGCCGCGGGCTTCCAGGGCTTTCCATCTCTTCCACAGACCGATCATGGTTCAATCCTTCAGGAAGGCTTTGAAGCGAAAGAGTTCGGTCAGGCGGTAGCCGCGATAGCGACCCATCGCCAGCATGAAACCCACAAGAATCAACAGCA
>NKIE01000535.1 GCA_002256055.1 Pseudomonas sp. PGPPP3
AAGGGTGGGGCCGAAGCCGGGCGCTTCATCGAATACCGAGCGGCTGATATTGACCATGCCGTAGGCGTCCAGCAGGCGCAGCAGTTCCAGACGTTGGGCGGCCAGGTCCGCTTGGCTGTTGCCGGCCACCATCAGGTTGGCTTCGATGATCAGCCGGCGCACGGTTAGCTCGCTGTGGCGCAGGGATTCGTCCAGCACCTTAAGCAAGCGGCAGGCGCGTACCTTGGAACCACGCCCGAGCAGCCAATAGACGCAGGCCAGGCCGTAGCGCTCCCAGCACTCGTCGTGGGGGCGGGCGCTGTCCCAGTAACCCTCGGCCAGCAGTTCGCCCAGCCGGTAGCGTTGTGCCAGGTTGTCGAGGATTGCACTTTTGCCGCTGATATAGGCCTGGCGCAGGCTCTCTTGGGCCAGCTGGCTGACGAAGCGGGCGTAGTTGCCCAGTTGCAGAATGCTCGCCAGTTGTTCCAGCAGGCGGGTGGCGCGCACCGTTTGTTGGCGCCGGTGCAGCAGGCGCGAGAGGGTGATGTAGACGGTGGCGATGGCCTCGGTGGCGGACGAGGAGTTGACCTCGGCCATCAGGTCTTCACACAACTGCTGCGCTGCCACCAACTGGTTTTGCTCATACAGTGCCACGACCATCGCCGTGGCGCGGTTGACCCAGGCCGGCGAGGCCTTGGGGGTGCGTTGGTAGTCGCTGTAGACATCCTTGCGGGCGCTGCTGGCGCGGCCGGCGTAGCGGTTGCACAGGGCGATGATCAGGTCGGCGTAGCTCTCGAAAAAGCTGTGGCCACTTTGGCTGAGCAGGGCTTTGCCTTGCACTGCATAGCGGATTGAGGTTTCCAAGCGCGCATTCATCAGGTGGTGATAGGCGAGGATGGTCAGGCTCACGGCGCGAATGCCGTGGTGCACGCCAGGGGCCAGCAACGCTTGGCAATCGGCGCCTGGGTGAAAATCCAGGTCATGCTGAAACAGCTGCAGGTTGAGATGCAGAAACTGCAGGGTTTGCGGCTCCAGCAGTGGCGCGGCTGGGTCCTGGCGGGCCTGAATGCAATCGAGGTAATAACGCGCCTGATGGAAGCGCCGCGACAGGGTCAGGGCACCGATCAGCGGCACCAGCAGGTGCGGGCTGGCGAGCAGGGTGGCTTCGCTGAGGGGCTCAACCCACTTGAGCAGTTCGTTGAACTGGCCTTGGGGAATCCAGGCCGCGCAGCTGCTCTCCAGCAGGCGGCTGAACAGCGCCTCATCGCCACTGCGCTGGGCATGTTGTAGCGCCTGGTCGTGGTCGTTACGGGCCAGAAAGTAGTCGGCGGCGCGGCTGTGCAGGGCGCTGATCAGCTGCGGTTGTTCGATCAGCAGGCGGCTGTTGAGAAAGGTCAGCAACAGGGCGTGATAGCGAAACCAGCCGGGCTGGTT
Organism: Pseudomonas sp. PGPPP3; assembly: GCA_002256055.1. GTDB lineage: Bacteria > Pseudomonadota > Gammaproteobacteria > Pseudomonadales > Pseudomonadaceae > Aquipseudomonas. Next base: position 1,414 of record NKIE01000535.1, read on the forward strand.
TTCCACCGCCAGCATAAACAGCTCGCGAGCTGACAGCTCTTCCAGCAGCAGTGCGCTACCCGTGCGTTGCAGTACGTGGTCGCAGAGCGCGCCGTCGAATTTGTCGAGAATCGCCGTACACAAAAAGAACTCATGCAGGTTTGGCGACAGGCCCTTGAACACCACATGGCCGAAGTAGTCGACGATTTCCGGCTGGGTGCCGTTGAAGCACTCCAGCGCAGTGGTGCCAAAGCGCGCATAGGCCAGCAGCGCCAGCTTGACCCCGGCGATCCAGCCTTCGGTCATCGCCAGCAGGCTGCTGACGTAGGCCTCGCTGAGGGCTGGGCCGCCGAGGTGGGCGTTGAGTTGCTGCACGCCGTTGGCGTCCAGGCGCAGGTCCTGCTGGTCGAGGCTGAGCAACTGGTTGGCGAGTTTCAGCCGGGTCAGGGAAAAGCCCGGATGGTTGCGGCTGGAAATGACCACACGGATATTGCTCGGCAGCCTCTCCAGCAAGGCGGCCAGCACCTCAAGGATGGCTGGCTCGCGGATGTACTGGAAGTCGTCGAACACCAGGCACAGGCCGCCGTCGATGCGCTCCAGGGCTTCGGCTAGGTATTCACCGACCACCTCCGGCGACAGGCTGGCTTCCAGCGGGTTGAACCACGACAGGTCGAAGTCGCTGACCTGGGCGCGAATGCTTTCGATCAGCCGACGGAAGAAGCGCAGGGCATGGTTGTCGCGGGCCTGCAGCGGGTAATAGGCCAGCGCGCGGCCGCTGTAATGGGCGCGCCAGTGGCTGAGCAGGGTCGACTTGCCCGAACCGGCAGGGGCCAGTAGCAGGGTCAGCGGGTAGTGTTCACAGCGGCAAAGCAGTTGCAGCAA
>NKIE01000536.1 GCA_002256055.1 Pseudomonas sp. PGPPP3
GCGGCGGACTGCGTCGGCGACCACGGCGAAGCCACGGCCCATTTCGCCGGCCCTGGCGGCTTCGATGGCGGCGTTGAGCGCCACGAGGTTGGTGTGCTTGGCGATTTGCCGGATCACGTCCGAGACCTTGCTGATTTCGCCCCAGCGGGTGTTCAGTCCGGCGATCAGTAATTTGACTTGTTCAATGGTGCTGCGGGTGCTGTCGGTATCTTTTTTGGAGGTACTGCTGTGGCTGGGTAACATCAGGTGCGTCCGCTGGCGGCTAAGAGCAGAAGACCCGTCAAGGTGACGGGTTAACTGACAGCCGACAAGCGGCTGCCAGGGAGCAAGCGTGGGTCTTACCAGCCCAACTGCTTGTTGAAACCGAGGGCGTCGTAGTAGTCGCCCTGATAGGCGATTTTACCGTCCTTGATGCGCACGAAGCTGACCCCAGAGAAGGTCACCGCTTTGTTCGTGGCAGGGGTTTCTGGGCCCCAGGCGCCGGTGTTGGTGCCGCTGAAGACCCACTGGAAGGCGATGCCGTCTTTGCTGACGATCGGTTCGCCGGTCATCTTCCAGCTCAGGTCTGGCACGGCGGTGACGAAGACTTTGATTACGTTGTCGCGGGCGGCTTCGCGGCCTTTTTGCGGGGTGCCGACGGTGATGTCGAGGTATTCGGCATCGGCGGCCAGGAAGGTGCCGGCCTTCTCGACGTCGTGGGCGTTCCAGGCGGCCATATAGCCGTCGACGATGGCTTTGGCGTCATCAGCCGCCTGGGCCAGGCCGGCGGCGGCCACCAGCATGAAGAAACTGACGCTACGGAGTGCACTTTTCATTGTTGTTGCTCCTGACGTGGGTGATTTGTGTAGGAGCCAGCTTGCTGGCGATCTTTGAAGCCAATCGCCAGCAAGCTGGCTCCTACGGGTTGGGTTAGTGCTTGAACATCACATGGCGTACGGCGGTGTAATCCTCCAGGCCGTACATGGACATGTCCTTGCCGTAGCCGGACAGTTTCACCCCGCCATGGGGCATTTCGCTGACCAGCATGAAGTGCGTGTTGACCCAAGTGCAGCCGTATTGCAGGCGTGCGGCCAGGCGATGGGCGCGACCGACATCGGCTGTCCACACCGAGGAGGCCAGGCCGTAGTCGGAGTCGTTGGCGTAGCTCAGGGCTTGGGCTTCGTCGTCGAACTGGGTGACCGACACCACTGGGCCGAACACTTCGCGCTGGACGATTTCGTCGCTTTGCAGGGCGCCGGCCAGTACGGTTGGCTCGAAGAAGAAGCCTGGGCCGGCCACAGCATTACCGCCGGTGACCAACGTGATGTGCGGCTGGGCCTTGGCCCGGTCGACCATGCCGACGACCTTCTGACGGTGCTGTTCGGTGATCAGCGGGCCGAGCTCGGTGTCCGGGTCATCCTGCAGGCCGTACTTGATGCTGCCCACCGCTTCGCCGAGTTTGGCCACGAATTTTTCGTAGATGCCTTTTTGCGCATAGATGCGGCAGGCCGCCGTGCAGTCTTGCCCGGCGTTATAGAAACCGAAGGTGCGGATGCCTTCCACTGCGGCGTCGAGGTCGGCGTCGTCGAAGATGATCACCGGCGCTTTGCCGCCCAGTTCCATGTGCATGCGCTTCACGGTGTCGGCGGTGCTGCTGATGATGCTGCTGCCGGTCGGGATCGAGCCGGTCAGCGATACCATGCGCACTTTCTTATGGGTCACCAGCGGCTGGCCGACGCTCGGGCCGCGGCCGAAGACCACGTTGATCACGCCGGCTGGGAAGATTTCGGCGGCCAGTTCGGCCAGCTTCAATGCGGTCAGCGGGGTTTGTTCGGACGGTTTGAGCACCACGCAGTTGCCGGCGGCCAGCGCCGGGGCGAGCTTCCAGGCAGCCATCATCAGTGGGTAGTTCCACGGTGCGATGGATGCCACCACACCCAGCGGATCACGGCGGATCATCGAGGTGTGGCCGGCCAGGTATTCGCCACCGGCCGAGCCGCTCATGCAGCGGCTGGCGCCCGCGAAGAAGCGGAACACGTCAGCCACCGCCGGCAGTTCGTCATTCAGTGCGGCGCTGTAGGGCTTGCCGCAGTTGTTCGACTCCAGGCGCGCCAGGCTTTCGGCATTGGCGTCGATGGCGTCGGCCAGGCGCAGCAGCAACTGGGCGCGGTCTTTCGGTACGGTCTGCGACCAGCTGTCGAAGGCTGCGTCTGCGGCCTGCACGGCGGCGTCGACCTGGCTCGAGCTGGCTTCATTGATCTCCACCAGGGTGGTGCCGAGGGACGGGTTGAGCA
>NKIE01000537.1 GCA_002256055.1 Pseudomonas sp. PGPPP3
CCGCCAACCTGGATGGCACCGGCAATGCGCTGAACAACACGATCACCGGCAACCGCGGCAACAACGTGCTGGACGGCGGCCTGGGCACCGATGTGCTGGTCGGCGGACTGGGCGACGACACCTACGTTGTCGACAACGTGGGCGATCTGCCGGTCGAGATCGCGGGCCAAGGCATCGACACCGTGCGCTCCAGCGTGAGCTGGACGCTGGGCACCGCGTTCGAGAACCTCATCCTCACCGGCAGTGCCAGCGTGGACGCCATCGGCCATGCCGGCAACAACACCATCACCGGCAACAGCGGTGCCAACACCATCGTCAGCGGTGGTGGCGCCGACACGCTGTCGGGCGGCGCCGGGGCCGACAGCTTCTACGTCAACAACCTGGGCTACACCAGCCTGGACGGCGGTGCCGGCATCGATACCCTGCACCTGGACGGCCTGCCGGTGAACACCCTGGCCGACCTGCTGGGCAACACCCGCAGCGTGGAGCTGATCGACTTTTCGGGTGGCCACACCGACCTGGTGCAGATCCGCGCGGTGGACGTCAATGCCGCGGGCTTCCTGGGCAGCGATGCCAACAACCGCCTGGACATCGTGCTGGACGGCCCCACCGCCGGCAACGACGCCCTGCTGCTGGACAGCAGCGAGTACAACAACGTCACCACGGTCAACAACGCGCCCAGCGTCACACTGGCCAATGGCAACACCGGCCGCCTGCTCACATCCACCGTGGCCGGCAAGGCCAACCTGGCCGTCGACTTCGGCACCCTGGTGCTGCCCACGCTGGACGAGTTGAACAACATCTGGGGCCGGGTAGCCGACCCCACGCTCAACAACATCGGCGGCCTGGCCACCTGGCTGGACGCCACCGACCTGGACGGCGACGGCCAGGTCGAAGGCCTCAATGAAGGCGGTGTGGTCAACGCATCGGGCAACCTCACCACCTGGGTCGACAAGAGCGGGCGCGGCAACAACTTCACCCAGACCACCAACAGCACCTGGCAGCCGCAGCTGGTGGCCAACGGCATGAACGGCCTGGGCACGGTGCGCTTTGACGGCGGCGACACCTTGATGTCGTCGCTGGCCTTCAACCAGAGCTACACCGTCTTCGTGGTGGGCGCCATGCAGGGCTCCCAGAACGGGCGCCTGGTGGCGTCGAGCAACACCAACGAGATCATTGGCTGGCATGGCGGCTATGCCGACCGCTTCCATTCCAACGGTTGGGTGACCTTGCTGAACACACCGGTCGAGGCGGGGGTGGCCAAGCTCTACACCGCCACGGGCCTGAACGGCACCGGCAACCTCTGGAGCGACGGCAGCAAGCTGGCGCAGTACAGCAGCACCAACTTCACGAATGAGATGCTGGGCAGCCTGCAACTTGGCGCCTACAACGGCACCAACCGCAGCGATGCCAGCAAGGGCGATGTCTCGGAAGTGCTGGTCTTCGACCATGCCCTGACCGAAGGCGAGCGCCATGTGGTCGAGACCTACCTGCACAACAAGTGGGGCGTCAACGGCGGCAACACCACCGGCACTGCCGGCATCATGGGCACCATCGCGCTGGACCGCACCTGGACCGGCGGCAAGCTGCTCTACGGCACCACCGGCAACGACACCCTCAACGTGAGCTACACGCTGAGCGCAGCGCGCGGTACCGGTCGGGTCGACTCGGTGGTGTTTGGCGGCGCGGGCAACGACATCCTCAACGGTGGCGACCGCGTGGACGCGCTGTATGGCGGCGACGGCAACGACACCCTCACCGGTGGCCTGGCCAACGACTGGATGGCCGGCGGTGCCGGCGACGACAGCTACGTGGTCGACAACGTGGACGACACGGTGATCGAAGAGGCCAACGCCGGCCTCGACACCGTCAGCAGCAGCGTGAGCTATGCGCTGTCGGCCAACATCGAGAACCTCACGCTCACGGGCACCGCCAGCATCGACGCCACCGGCAATGCCGGCACCAACACCATCACCGGCAATGCGGGCAACAACCGCATCGACGGCGGCGCAGGTGCCGACACGATGGTGGGCGGTGCCGGCAATGACACCTACACCGTCGACAACGCCGGCGACGTGATCAGCGACACCGCCGGCACCGACACCGTGCTGACCGCGCTGTCGGGCTATGTGCTGTCGTCGGTTGTCGAAAACCTGCAACTCATCGGCACGGCAGACACCACCGTCACCGGCAACGCGCTGGACAACGTGATGCGCACCAGCCTGTTTGGCGGTTTGGCCACGTTCGCGGGTGGCCT
>NKIE01000538.1 GCA_002256055.1 Pseudomonas sp. PGPPP3
TGGGCAAAAAACTCCACACATCTCTCCTTCAGTTTTACCGATACGGGCACACCCTGGCATGACCCCGCTGCTCACCAAGCATACCGACGCCACCCCGTGCCGGCCAGCCGCTTGGCTGTGCCTATGACAGCCGATCCGACAATTCAAACAAGCGTATGTTTTTTCGTTGACAGGCCGTTTCTATCACCCTACCCTCGGCTGAATTTCACCGATTGGGATACCAGCGGGCGTGGGCAGTATTTACCTGATTCGACATGGCCAGGCCTCCTTCGGCGCAGACGACTACGACGTGCTGTCGCCGATTGGCGTGCGCCAGGCCGAAGTACTCGGTCAGTATCTGCTCGACCTTGGTGTCAGTCTTGACCGTTGCGTGAGTGGCGACCTGCGCCGCCAGCAACACACCGCCAGTGCAGCGCTGGAACAATACGCCAACGCCGGCGTGACGCCGCCAACCATCGAACAGGATGCCGCATTCAACGAATTCGATGCCGACAACGTGATTCGTCATCTACTGCCGGAAATTCTCCCGCAGGAGCCCGATGCTCTCCATATTCTGCGCAACGGCGCCCAGAACCGCGCCGAGTTCCAGCGCCTGTTTGCCCTGCTTATTCAGCGCTGGGTAAAAGGTGAATATGCCGCCACCGCCGTGCCCAGCTGGCCCAGTTTTGTCAGCCAGGTTGCCGGCGGCTTGCAGCGCCTGCTACAACTGGCAGACAGCAAACACAACGTTGCCGTATTCACCTCCGGCGGCACCATTACCGCACTGCTGCATCTGATCACAGGCATCACGGCGGAAAAAGCCTTCGAGCTTAATTGGCAAATTGTTAACACCTCGCTCAGCCGCCTGAAGTTTCGCGGCAGCGATGTGGCCCTAGCTTCCTTCAACAGCCACGCACACTTGGAGCTGCTGAAGGCGCCGGAGCTCATCACTTTCCGATGACCTCCTGCCCACTGCGCCTATCCTGGCGCGAGAAAAACCTGAAAACAAAGGATAGAAACCATGACCTCAGTTGCTGACATCGCCCAAAACATGCAAGCCAAGTTCAACTCCGCTGCTGCTGCCGGCCTGGACCTGGTATTCGGCTTCAACATCGAAGACGGCGAGAACTTCTTCCTGACCGTTAAAGATGGCACCTGCGAAATGAGCCAAGGTGAGTCGGCCAACGCCAACGTGACCCTGATCATGAGCACCGAAACCCTGGCCGGCATCACCACCGGTGAAACCGACGGCATGCAAGCCTTCATGGGCGGCAAACTGCGCGCCGAAGGCGACATGATGCTGGCCATGAAACTGGGCGAACTGTTCCCAGTTTAAGCGTCTACGCTGTAGTCGCTGACGAAAAACCGGGGTCTTCGGACTCCGGTTTTTTTTCGCCTGGATCTTTCTGGCATTCAGAATCAGGCCAGCTGATTGGGCGGCAACACGCTCGCCAATAAGAGCCCATGCGACTTGTGAGACGCCCCTAGCAGCATTAGATTAAACAATAATCTCGAGCCCCCATCATAAGTAGAAGGGATAAGCATGGCGCTTAATGATCAATCCACCCGTATCCGCGACGGCGAAGAGCTCGACGCCGCGATCATCGACAGCTACCTCAAGGCCCATATTCCTGGCTTGAGTGGTGAGCCACAGATCAGCCAGTTCCCAGGCGGGGCATCGAACCTCACCTACCTGCTGGAATACCCGCAGCAGGAATTCGTTCTGCGCCGGCCGCCGTTTGGCCACAAGGCCAAGTCTGCCCACGACATGGGCCGCGAATACCGCATTCTCAACCAGCTCAACGCCGGTTTCCCCTATTGCCCGAAAGCCTATGTGCACTGCACCGACGAGTCGGTGATTGGCTCCGAGTTCTATGTCATGGAGCGCGTCAACGGCATCATCCTGCGCGCTGACCTGCCGGCCGAGCTGAACTTCAGCCCGGAGCAAACCACCCAACTGTGCAAAAGCTTTATCGACAAGCTGGTCGAGCTGCACAACGTCGATTACCAGGCCTGCGGCCTCGGTGACTTGGGCAAGCCGGAAGGCTACGTGGCCCGTCAGATCAGCGGTTGGAGTGATCGTTACGAGAAAGCCCTGACCCCCGATGCGCCGCTGTGGACCGAGGTCAAGGCCTGGCTGAACGAGAAGATGCCAGCGGACCACCCTAAGTCGGCCATCGTGCACAACGATTACCGCTTCGATAACGTGATCCTCGATCCGCGCGACCCGCAACGTATCATCGGTGTGCTGGACTGGGAGCTGACCA
>NKIE01000539.1 GCA_002256055.1 Pseudomonas sp. PGPPP3
AGAACAAAGCGGTGGCCATGGCGGATGCCATGAAGGTTCAACCATGGCTGAATGCCGCCGTGCAAAACATTGGTCAACATGCCCTCAGCCCGCTGTTTATCGCCAGCCTGAGCGACACCAAGCTGGATGACGTGGCCGAAGAAACCGTGCACGCAGCCCCGGACGACCTCGCCCGCCTCGGCTTTGCCGTGGCTCACGCGCTGGATGCCAGCTCGCCAGCAGTGGCCAATCTCGATCCAGAAGCCGCTGCGTTGGCGCAACGGATTGCCGACGCCCTGCTCAACGCCAAGCGTCCACTGATTGTTTCCGGTGCATCCCTAGGCTCCCAGGCCATCCTGGAAGCCAGCGCCAACATCGCCAAGGCACTCAAACTGCGCGAAAAAAACGCCTCCATCAGCCTAGTGGTTGCAGAGGCCAACAGCCTGGGCCTGGCCATGCTCGGCGGCGACGCAGTCGAAGCCGGCCTACAAAGCCTGATTGATGGCCACGCCGATGCCGTGGTTGTGTTGGAAAACGACCTTTATCGTCGCGCCGAGGCCTCCCAAGTGGACGCAGCCCTGCAAGCCGCGAAGGTCTTGCTGGTACTCGATCACCAGCGCACACCGACAGCCGCCCGTGCCGATCTGTTGTTCCCGGCCGCCAGCTTCGCCGAAGGTGATGGCACCCTGGTTAGCCAGGAAGGCCGCGCTCAACGCTTCTTCCAGGTTTACGAACCGTCCTATTACAAGCCGGAGATTCTGATCCGCGAAGGCTGGCGCTGGCTGCATGCCCTGCACAGCACCCTGCAGCACAAGCCGGTGGACTGGACTCAACTGGATCAAGTCACTGCCGCCTGTGCCGCCAGCAACGCTGAACTGGCCGGCATCATTGGCGCCGCACCGAGCGCCTCGTTCCGCATCAAGGGCATGAAGCTGGCCCGCGAACCGTTGCGCTACAGCGGTCGCACCTCAATGCGCGCCAACATCAGCGTGCATGAGCCGCGTACCCCGCAGGATCAGGACAGCGCCTTTGCCTTCTCCATGGAAGGCTACTCAGGCTCAGCTGAACCGCGTCAGCAGGTGCCATTTGCCTGGTCGCCGGGCTGGAACTCGCCGCAAGCCTGGAACAAGTTCCAGGACGAAGTCGGTGGTCACCTGCGCGCTGGCGACCCAGGCATCCGCTTGATCGAGCCCAAGGGCGATGGCCTGAGCTGGTTCACCAGCGTGCCCAAGCCGTTCGCCCCCGCCGCCGGTCAATGGCAAGTGGTGCCGCTCTACCATCTGTTTGGCAGTGACGAAACCAGTGCCCTGGCCGCACCGATTCAGGAGCGCATGGTTCCGGCCTACGTGGCCCTGGCCAAGGCCGAAGCCGACAAGCTGGGCGTCAACGACGGCGCCTTGCTCAGCCTGCAAGTTGGCAGCCACAAACTGAGCTTGCCGCTGCGTATCGATGACAGCCTGAGTTTGGGCGTGATCGGTCTGCCGGTAGGTTTGGCGGGCATTCCTTCGGCCATCTTCGGCACCTTCGCCGAGGCTCTGCAGGAGGCCGCACAATGAGTTGGCTAACGCCCGAGCTGCTGGAAATCTTCTTTGCCGTGCTCAAGGCCATCGTCATCCTGCTCGCGGTGGTGATCTGTGGCGCCCTGCTCAGCTGGGTCGAGCGCCGCCTGCTGGCCCTCTGGCAGGATCGCTACGGTCCGAACCGAGTGGGCCCGTTTGGTGCATTCCAGATCGCCGCCGACATGATCAAGATGTTCTTCAAGGAAGACTGGACCCCTCCATTCGCCGACAAGATGATCTTCACCATCGCGCCGATTGTGGCATTCAGCACCTTGTTGATCGCTTTTGCGGTGGTGCCGATCACCCCGACCTGGGGCGTCGCGGATCTCAACATCGGCTTGCTGTTCTTCTTCGCCATGGCCGGCTTGACGGTGTATGCCGTGTTGTTTGCCGGCTGGGCCAGTAACAACAAGTTCGCCCTGCTCGGCAGCCTGCGGGCCTCGGCCCAGACCATTTCCTATGAAGTGTTTATGGGACTGTCGCTGATGGGCGTGGTGATCCAGGCCGGCTCGTTCAACCTACGCGATATCGTCGAAGCCCAGCACCAAGGCCTGTGGTACATCATTCCGCAGTTCATCGGCTTCTGTACGTTCTTCATTGCTGGCGTGGCCGTTACTCACCGTCACCCCTTCGACCAACCGGAAGCGGAGCAGGAACTGGCCGACGGTTATCACATTGAATATGCCGGGATGAAATGGGGCATGT
>NKIE01000540.1 GCA_002256055.1 Pseudomonas sp. PGPPP3
GGCCTCGTCGCCATACTCGAGGAAGCCGCGCTGGTGTTCGACGATCTGGGTCGCAACCTTCATCAGGGTTTCGTTGCGGCTTTGCAGGCTCTTGATGAACCAGCGCGCTTCCTGCAATTGGTTGCGCATGAAGGTGTTGTCGGCACTGGAGTCGGCGCGGCGGACGAAACCGGCGTACTGCGGGTTGACGCGTAGGCGCGGCACGGCTTCCTGATTGAGCTCTACCAGCCAGCGCTCGTTGTGCTTGCGCACGAGTACGTCGGGGACCACGTATTCCGGCTCGTTCGCCGAGATCTGCGAGCACGGGCGCGGGTTAAGGCTTTGGATCAGTTCGATTACCTGGCGTAGGTCGTCTTCCTTGAGCTTCAAGCGGCGCATCAACTGGCTGTAGTCGCGACTGCCGAGCAAGTCGAGGTAGTCGCCGGTGAGGCGCTTGGCTTCGGTTAGCCAGGGCGTATCGGCATCCAGTTGGCGCAGTTGCAGGAGCAGGCATTCGCGCAGGTCGCGGGCACCGACTCCGGCGGGTTCGAATTGCTGGATGCGATGCAGTACAGCCTCAACTTCGTCCAGCTCGATATCCAGTTCAGGGTCGAAGGCTTCGAGCACTTCTTCCAGGCTTTCTTCCAGGTAGCCCTGGTTGTTGATGCAGTCGATCAGGGTGGCTGCAATCAGGCGATCGGTATCGGACATCGGTGCCAAATTCAGCTGCCAAAGCAGGTGCGCCTGCAGGCTCTCGCCCGTGGAGGTGCGGGTGGTGAAGTCCCACTCGTCATCGTCGCTGTTGCTCGGCAAGCTGCTGGCGCTGGTTTGGTAGATATCTTCCCACGAGGTGTCGACGGGCAGCTCGTTGGGAATGCGCTCGCCCCAGTCGCCTTCATCGAGGCTGTCGACTGTTGGTGCGGTTTCCTGGTGATCGGGCTGCTCGGGTGCGCTGGCGGCTTGTGCGTGCTCGACGTTATCGGCCATAGGGTCGGCGTTATCGAAGTCTTCGCCTTCTTCCTGGCGCTCAAGCATGGGATTGGACTCCAGCGCCTCTTGGATCTCTTGTTGCAGATCAAGGGTGGAGAGTTGCAGTAAGCGGATGGCCTGTTGCAGCTGCGGTGTCATCGTCAGCTGCTGGCCCATCTTGAGGACTAGCGATGGTTTCATGGCAGGCTAAGAACCTTATTCGCCGGCGCAAAGGCGCATTGACTACTAGGGCGCTTTAGGCGCCCGCAATAAGCAAATTATATGCCTGACCTTGAAGGATTTCCCTGTCTAGCGCAACCGATCCATGGCTGAAGGTAGGGCTGTTACAGGCGGAATTCATGTCCTAGATAGACGTCCTTGACCAGTTGGTTGGCCAGGATGGTCTCGGCGTCACCTTCGGCGATCAGTTGGCCGTCGTTGACGATGTACGCGGTTTCACAGATGTCCAGGGTCTCGCGCACGTTGTGATCGGTGATCAAGACGCCGATGCCCTTGGCTTTGAGCTGGTGGATGATCTGCTTGATGTCGCCGACGGAAATCGGGTCAACACCGGCGAAGGGTTCATCCAGCAAAATGAATTTCGGGTCGCTGGCCAGGGCGCGGGCAATCTCTACCCGGCGGCGCTCACCACCAGACAGGCTCATGCCCAGGTTGTCGCGAATGTGGGTGATGTGGAATTCCTGCAACAGGTTTTCCAGGTTCTGGCGTCGACCGTTGCGATCAAGATCTTTTCGGGTTTCGAGGATGGCCATGATGTTGTCGGCCACCGTCAGCTTGCGAAAGATCGAGGCTTCCTGGGGCAGATAGCCGATGCCAGCCAGGGCGCGGCCGTGCATGGGCAGGAAGGTCACGTCTTGCTGGTCGATCAGCACGCGGCCCTGATCGGCGGCTACCAGACCAACAATCATATAAAAACAGGTGGTTTTTCCGGCGCCATTGGGGCCCAGCAGGCCCACAATTTGACCGCTGTCGATGGACAGGCTGACGTCGCGCACGACTTGGCGGCCTTTGTAGCTCTTGGCCAGGTGTTGGGCTTTTAGAGTGGCCATTTACTGCGCCTGCTGTGCGGCGGGTTTGCCCTTCGGCTGGATCACCATGTCGATCCGCGGACGCGGCGAGGTGATCGAGGTGCCATTGGCGCGCCCGGCGTTGACGATCTGGCGTTTGGTGTCATAGACGATCTTCTCGCCTTCGAAGGTGTTGCCTTCTTGAATCACCTTGGCTTGGTCGATCAGTACGATGCGCTCATTGCTGGCGTAGTACTGAATGGTCA
>NKIE01000910.1:0-282 GCA_002256055.1 Pseudomonas sp. PGPPP3
CTTGGCTGGCTTGTTTCGTTGATTGTTGGTTAAAAGGTGTCCCGTGGCTAAGCGTTGGTACGTTGTGCATGCTTACTCGGGTTACGAGAAGCATGTAATGCGCTCACTGATTGAGCGTGTGAAGCTGGCCGGCATGGAAGACGGCTTTGGCGAAATTCTGGTTCCCACTGAAGAAGTGGTTGAAATGCGTAATGGCCAGAAGCGCAAAAGCGAGCGCAAGTTCTTTCCAGGCTATGTGCTGGTACAGATGGATATGAACGAGGGTACTTGGCACTTGGTCAA
>NKIE01000910.1:292-2216 GCA_002256055.1 Pseudomonas sp. PGPPP3
GGTTTTATCGGTGGTACTGCTGATAAGCCTGCGCCAATCACAGATAAAGAAGCCGAGGCGATTCTGCGTCGCGTTGCTGATGGTAGCGACAAGCCGAAGCCGAAGACGTTGTTTGAGCCGGGTGAAGTTGTTCGGGTCGTTGATGGTCCGTTCGCTGACTTTAATGGTGTGGTTGAAGAGGTCAATTACGAGAAGAGCCGCCTGCAGGTTGCAGTTCTCATCTTTGGTCGCTCGACGCCCGTTGAGTTGGAATTCAGCCAGGTCGAAAAGGCGTAGCTTAAAAGCATCCTAGACCCCGCAGCCTTAGGCTGTGGGGTTTTTTCGTCACTGGGATAAACGTGTAAGTAACCGGGGAGCCGTAAGGCGCTTGAACCCGAATTTGGAGTAGCTCATGGCTAAGAAGATTAATGCTTATATCAAGCTGCAAGTGAAGGCTGGCCAGGCCAACCCTTCGCCACCCGTAGGCCCGGCACTGGGTCAGCACGGCGTGAATATCATGGAGTTCTGTAAGGCGTTCAACGCCCGGACCCAGGGTATGGAAGCTGGCTTGCCAACTCCGGTCATCATCACTGTATACAGCGACCGTAGCTTCACTTTCGAAACCAAAAGCACCCCTGCTTCGGTTCTGCTGAAGAAGGCTGCAGGCCTGACCAGCGGTTCGGCTCGTCCGAATACCGTTAAGGTTGGCACTGTTACTCGTGCTCAGCTGGAAGAGATCGCGAAAACCAAAAACGCTGATCTGACCGCTGCCGATATGGATGCCGCTGTGCGCACTATCGCCGGCTCCGCTCGTAGCATGGGCCTGAACGTGGAGGGTGTGTAATGGCTAAGTTGACTAAGCGCCAAAAGGCCATCGCGGCCAAAGTAGTTGCTGGCAAGTCTTACAACTTTGAAGAAGCAGCTGTGCTGCTGGCTGAGTTGTCTGCTGTCAAGTTCACCGAGTCGTTCGACGTTGCTGTGAACCTTGGGGTTGATCCGCGTAAATCCGACCAGGTTGTTCGTGGCGCTACCGTGCTGCCGAACGGCACTGGCAAGACTGTACGCGTTGCCGTGTTCACCCAGGGTCCGGGCGCTGAAGCTGCTCTGGCCGCTGGCGCTGACAAAGTTGGCATGGACGAATTGGCTGCTGAGATGAAGGCCGGCGACCTGAACTACGACGTAGTAATTGCCTCCCCGGACGCAATGCGTGTAGTGGGTCAGTTGGGTCAGATCCTCGGCCCGCGCGGCCTGATGCCTAACCCGAAAGTGGGTACTGTAACTGCCGACGTCGCCACTGCCGTGAAAAACGCCAAGGCTGGTCAGGTTCGTTATCGCACCGACAAGAACGGCATCATCCACACCTCGATCGGCAAAGTTGGCTTTGAAGCCAGCAAGCTGAAAGAAAACGTGGAAGCGCTGATTGCTGACCTGAAGCGTCTGAAGCCTTCGACTTCGAAGGGCATCTACGTTAAGCGCGTAAGCATCAGCACTACCATGGGCCCAGGTCTGGTTATCGACCAGGCTTCGCTCGACGCGTAAGCGGCTGTTGTAAATGAATAGGCGGGTGAGGGTGATCTCATCCGCACGCAAGATTGGGGTCCCTGCCTGGCGGGGGCTATCCAAGACCGTAGGCGGCGCAAGTCTTAAACCAAAAGCCTACGCAGATGGTGCTCCCGGTTCCTTACCGAATCAGACACCAAAACGACATCCGGCCTAGGCCAGATGAAACGGTAACAAGCAGGAGTTAAACCCGTGGCAATTAATCTCGAAGACAAGAAGGCCATCGTCGCTGAAGTCAACGAGGCTGCCAAAGCTGCCCTGTCCGCTGTCGTGGCTGATGCCCGTGGTGTGACAGTAGGCGCTATGACCGGACTCCGTAAAGAGGCTCGTGAAGCTGGCGTATACGTACGTGTTGTACGTAACACCCTGCTCAAGCGCGCTGTTG
>NKIE01000541.1 GCA_002256055.1 Pseudomonas sp. PGPPP3
GCTATGGCCTGTATCCAGTGACCGGTAAGAAGCACCAATTGCGCGTGCACCTGGCCGCCCTCGGTGCCGGGATCTGCAACGACCCCTTCTACCCGCAGCTGATTGCCGCCAGCGACGCGCCGGACGACTACGCCAAGCCCCTGAAGTTACTGGCCCAGGAACTGAGCTTTGTCGATCCACTCAGCGGTGAAACGCGGCAGTTCAAGAGTCAACTGACGCTGGATTGGTAGGGCGGGCAGGGTTCGTCCGGCAAACGGTTCAGCCAATGAATTGGATAAAGTCGGCCAGGTGCCGCTTGATCCGCGCCTGGCTGGGCTCGTCGACCAGGCTCAGGTGCTGATCAAACTTCTGCTCGACGCCGGCAATCTTGGCCTGGGTGATAAAACTCACCGGTTTGTCCTTCAGTGGCGACTTGAACGCCGGGCGCGAGGCCCAGTCGATGGCGTTTTTCAGCACCGCCGGGATGCTGTGGTTGTACTCCGGGCTGCAGACGATCAGCGCGTCGGCGGCGCTGACCTGCTGGAGGAAATCCACAATGACCTGTGGGCGCTGCTCGCCGGCCAGGTCTTCGCTGTAGAACGGCAGTTGCAGCAGGTCGGGGCTGACGTGTTGATGCTCGGGCAGTTGTTCGGCAACGAAACGCAGCAGTGCCTGGGAGTAACTGCGGCGGTGGAAGCTGCCGGAGAGCAGAAGAAAATTCATGGGCGATACACTCTGGTGGGGCGGGCAAGGGTGGTTGGCAGTGATTAAGCCTAGATACGAAAAACCCGGCAATCGCTGCCGGGTTTTTCGTGTAACGCGCTGCGTTTAGCCAGCCACCAGCACGCGGATCGCCTCCAGGCGCAGCGCTGCCTTGTCGAGCATGGCCAGGCCTTGCTCGCGGCGGTGGCGCAGGGCGTCCAGCTCGCTGTTACGCACGCTCGGGTTGACTGCTTGCAGGGCCGTCAGGCGCGCCAGCTCTTCCTCGGTGTCGGCGGCCAGGCGCTGCTTGGCCTCGGCCACGCGCTCGGCGTGCCGCGGGGCAATCTTGGCTTCGCCGGCGTTGATCTTCGGATTGAGCACGTCGCGCTGGGCTTGCACGAACTTGTTGGCGCTGGCGCGTGGCACGCCTTCCAACTGTTCGTTGAGCTTGTCGAAGGACACCTTGCTGGCCAGGTCGTTGCCATTGCTGTCGAGCAGGCAGCGCAGCGCCGCCGGTGGCAGGTAACGGCCAAGTTGCAGGGCGCGCGGGGCGACCACCTCACTGACGTAGAGCAGCTCGAGCAGCACTGTGCCGGGTTTCAGCGCCTTGTTCTTCAACAGTGCCACCGAGGTGTTGCCCATCGAGCCGGACAGCACCAGGTCCATGCCGCCTTGCACCATGGGGTGTTCCCAGGTGAGGAACTGCATGTCCTCGCGCGACAGCGCCAGGTTGCGGTCGTAGGTGATGGTGACGGCTTCGTCATCGCCCAAGGGGAAGCTGGCATCCAGCATTTTCTCGCTGGGACGCAGGATCAGGGCGTTCTCGGAATGGTCTTCGCTGTCGATACCAAAGGCATCGAACAGCGCTTCCATGTAGATCGGTAGGGCGAATTCGTCGTCCTGTTCGAGAATCGCCTCGACCAGCGCCTCGCCTTCACCGGCCCCCCCGGAGTTGAGTTCCAGCAGGCGGTCGCGGCCGGCATGCAGCTCGCCTTCGAGACGCAGGCGCTCGGCCTGGGCTTCATCGACCAGCGCTTGCCACTCGCCGTCATCACCGGCTTCCAGCAGCGGCAGCAGGCGTGGGCCGAACTGATGCTGCAGGGCGTTGCCGGTCGGGCAGGTGTTGAGGAAGGCATTCAGGGCCTGGTGGTACCACTGGAACAGGCGCTCTTGCGGGCTGGTTTCCAGGTACGGCACGTGCAGTTGGATGGTGTGCTTTTGGCCGATCCGGTCGAGACGGCCGATGCGCTGCTCGAGCAGGTCCGGGTGGGCCGGCAGGTCGAACAGCACCAGATGATGGCTGAACTGGAAGTTGCGGCCTTCGCTGCCGATTTCCGAGCAGATCAGCACCTGGGCGCCGAATTCTTCGTCAGCGAAGTAGGCAGCGGCGCGATCCCGCTCGAGGATGTTCATGCCCTCGTGGAACACCGTGGCTGGGATGCCGGAGCGCACGCGCAGGGCGTCTTCCAGGTCCAGGGCGGTTTCGGCGTGGGCGCAGATGACCAGTACCTTGGTGCGCTTGAGCA
>NKIE01000542.1 GCA_002256055.1 Pseudomonas sp. PGPPP3
GAGGGGGGATTGATAATGGCTATAGGGTCGTTAGCCATTCTTGTCGCGCTATTTAGTGACGGTTTGCAGCATCGGCAGCATGTGCTTGCCGGGCACCAGATAGACGGCTATCAGCGCTCCAAAAAACATCCACAGCGCGGTCATTTTTCCGCGCGTGGAAAGTACTTTTCCGGCCCAATTAGCGCATCTGCCTGCCAGTGGTGGTGCGTCTGCAGGGGGCGGAGCATCGCGCTGTCGTTATGGCTAGCCACTGCAGCGTAGCTTCCCAGTATTCGTTTTTATTCTAAGTATGGGGTTGGAAAAACAGTTACGATTTATCTTAATTGAATACCCCTGTGGGTATGCTACTGGAGCCTGATCATGCAGCCCCACGTCGAAGTCTTTTTTGACCCTGCCACCTTTACCTACAGCTATGTCGTGACCGATCCGACGAGCAAGCGCTGCGCCATCATCGACTCGGTGCTCGACTACGATCCCGCCGCCGGACGGACCTCCTACGCGAGTGCGGATCGTTTGATCGCGTATGTGCGCGAGCAGCACCTGCACGTGGACTGGCTGCTGGAAACCCATGTGCACGCCGACCACCTGTCCGCCGCGCCGTACCTCAAACGCGAGTTGGGTGGGCAGTTGGCCATTGGGGAAAACATCACCGTTGTGCAGAACACCTTTGTCAAGCTGTTCAACGCCGGCACTGAGTTCGCCACCGATGGCCGCCAGTTCGATCACCTGTTCAAGGATGGCGACACCTTCCAGATCGGCAGCCTGGAGGCCCGTGCCATTCACACTCCCGGCCACACGCCGGCGTGCATGACCTACCTGATCGGCGACGCCGGGTTTGTCGGCGACACCTTGTTTATGCCCGATTACGGCACTGCGCGTTGCGACTTTCCGGGTGGTGATGCGCGCACGCTGTTCCAGTCGGTCCGCAGGTTGTTCGCCCTGCCGGATGACACGCGCCTGTTCATGTGCCACGACTACAAAGCCCCCGGTCGTGATGATTTCCGCTTTCAGACCACCGTCGTCGAGCAGCGCGCCCACAACGTGCACGTGCATGAAGGCATTGGTGAAGCTGAGTTCGTGGCCATGCGCCGTGCACGCGACGCCACGCTCGGCATGCCGATGCTGATCCTGCCGTCGGTGCAGGTAAACATGCGCGCCGGCCAGCTGCCGCCCGCAGAAGCGAACGGCACCCGCTACCTGAAAATCCCCCTCGACGTGCTCTGAGGTGGCGGCAATGAGCGTGGTCTTATAGCCAGGCCAGCGCCAGCCAGGATGATCTGACGGGACCTTTCTAATCCTCAGCGAGCGGTCGCTAACAAAATTGCCGGCGAGGTGCGGCTTGGCGTGGTCGTGGGCTCTATGCTCTTCGTGGTGTTACATGCCGTCACACCTGAACCCCCTCTGCATGGCCATTTGGCGTCTGTAGACCCTTGGTCTGCACGTGGCTTTGCCGTGATGATGGTGTCAGGTACACCGTCGGGCCGAGCCCACTTTTCGACAAGGAAAACACCATGGCTGGCAAAAAAATCAAGGAAATCGACATCGGCCTCAGCGCGACTGAGCGCGCCGACATCGTCAAAGGCTTGTCCGGCCTGCTGGCCGACAGCTACACCCTCTACCTGATGACCCACAACTTCCATTGGAACGTCAAAGGCCCGCAGTTCAACAGCCTGCATCAGATGTTCATGCTGCAATACACCGAACAGTGGAATGCCCTAGACATGATCGCAGAGCGAATCCGCGCCCTCGGCCATCCGGCCCCCGGCACTTACAAAGAGTTCGTCAAGCTGGCCTCCATCAAAGAGGTAGAGGGCGTACCGAAAGCCGACGACATGGTTCGCCATCTGGTCGCCGCCCAGGAAGCCACCGCCCGCACGGCGCGCAAACTCTTCCCGGTGGTCAGCGCCGCCGACGACCAACCCACGGCAGACCTGCTCACCCAGCGCCTTGAAGTCCACGAAAAAACCGCCTGGATGCTGCGCAGTCTGCTGGAGGAATAACCTCAGCGTAGGCCGAGGTTAAAAGCGCTTTTGCTTGGCCAGTAGAAACAAAAAAGCCCCGCATGGCGGGGCTTTTTAATTGGTGGGCCTGCACGGACTTGAACCGTGGACCAAAGGATTATGAGTCCTAAGGTCAGGAAAGAATGCGGTACCGTGAGCGGCAGTTACTAGCCGACTCCTGCTTGATGCGACAGGCTCAAAGCGGC
>NKIE01000543.1 GCA_002256055.1 Pseudomonas sp. PGPPP3
GGGGCAGCAGACTGTGGCGCAAAGCCTCAATGGCGTAACGCACCTTGGCCGGCTGCGCATCGCGACGCGGGGTGACGATATAGATGCCCGCCGGCGATGGTTGCCAATCCGGCAGCAGCACCAGCAATTGGCCGCTGGCCAGCTCGGCCTGAATTTCGGGCTGTGGCTGCAGGGAAATGCCCATACCGGCCAGGGTGAACTGGCGCACCGAGAGAATATTGTTGCAGGCCACCCGACTGTCGAGACGCAGGCGCTGCACCTGGCCGGCCGGCCCGTGCAGGCTGACCTGGTTCTGGCCAGTGCCCTGCAGGCTCAGCCAATCGAGGCCCGATAACTGCTCCGGACTGCTGACCAGGCCACAACGCGCCAGGTAGCTCGGCGCCACGCACAGCAGCATGGGCCAGTCACCCAGATGGCGCGCGACCAGGCTGGAGTCTTCCTGCGGGCCAACGCGAATGGCCAGGTCAATGCGTTGCTCGATCAGGTCGATCTGCTCATCGTGGAAAAACAGTCGCAGCTTCAACCCCGGATGGGCACGCAGCAAAGGCGCCAGGGCATCGGTCAGCAACCGCCCGGAAAAGCCCACCGGCGCGGCGATACGCAACTCACCCACCGGCGCATCGCGCAACTCGGCCAAGCGCTGCTCGGCCTGCTGGGCCAACGCCAGAATCTGCGCACAGTTCTGGTAGAAGCTGGCGCCCGCCTCGGTCAGGGTCAGCTTGCGCGTAGTGCGGTGCAACAGGCTGACCTGGGTGCTCTGCTCCAGTTTGCGAATCTGCTGACTGACCGCCGAGGGGGTCATGCCCAACACCTCGGCCGCCGCCACCATCGACCCCTTATCGACCACCGTGGCAAACAGCGCCATGCGCTTGATTCGCTCCATTATGAAGCCCTACTTAATTATCAAAGGCATTTAAGCCTATTTTTCCGCCGATTATCCAGTAGCAAGATACAACCACCTTAACGCACTGGAGACACCCCATGAAACTCGCCCTGATTGGCGCCACCGGTTACGTCGGCGCCGCCCTGCTGCAAGAAGCCCTCGACCGTGGCCACCAGGTCACCGCCCTGGTGCGTAACCCCGAGAAACTGCCCGAGCATCCTTCCCTGACGGGCGTGCAGGCCGACGTCAACGACCCCGTCGCCCTCGCCAGCCTGTTGGCTGGTCACGATGCCGTGCTCAGCGCCTTCAACCCAGGCTGGGGAGTTGCCGATATCCGCGAGCAATTTATCCAAGGCAGCCGGCATATCCTCGCGGCCACCAAGCAGGCTGGCGTATCCCGTCTGCTGGTGGTCGGTGGCGCGGGCAGCCTGTTTGTGGCGCCGGGCCTGCAACTGATCGACACGCCGAACTTCCCCGCCGAATACAAGGAAGGCGCCGAAGGGGCTCGACAGGCGCTGAACATACTGCGCGACGAGCAGCAACTGCAGTGGACCTTCCTCTCGCCGGCCGCCCTTGCCGCTGCCAGGGCGGGCCTGGAGCAGTTCCGTCTCGGCGGCGAGCAGTTGCTCATGCATGGCGAGCAGCCAGGGACGATCTCGGTGGCCGACCTGGCCGTCGCCCTGCTCGATGAAACCGAGCAGCCGCAACACATTCGTCAGCGCTTTACGTTGGCTTACTAACCCTGCCGCCGCGCAGGCTCAAACACCGAGCCTGCCGCTGCACCTTGAACGGAGTCAGCATGACCTTAACCACCACTGCATTTGTCCGCACAGACACCCCGGCGCGCTATATCAGCCGCCTGTGTAAGCACTTCGCCCACAAGCTGCCGGTCAACTTCGACGCGCAACAGGGACGCATTGAATTCCCCCTCGCCCTGGCGCTGCTGCAATCGAGCACCGCAGGCCTGACGCTGGAGGTGCGCGCCAGCACCACCGAAGAGCTGCACAGGATTCAACAGGTCGTCGCCAGCCACTTCGAACGCGTGGCCTGGCAGGCGGAACTGACGCTTACCTGGCAGTAGTTTGAAAGTCAGATAGGCATTGGCAATGCCTTAGGCCACGGCTGACAATCCTCCCACACCCCAAGGAGGACGCCGCCATGCTCGACCCCGAGCGCTGCTGGCAAGCGCTGTGCGAACGCGACGCCAACTACGACGGCCGCTTTGTCTTTGCTGTGCGCACCACTGGCATCTTCTGCCGCCCCAGCTGCCCAGCCCGCCGCCCCCTGCGCGCCAATGTGCAGTTTCTCAGCGATGCGGCCA
>NKIE01000544.1 GCA_002256055.1 Pseudomonas sp. PGPPP3
GGCGTCGAACAGGAAGCTCTGGCTCCAATGTTCTTCTTCACCGCCGCCTGCAAACACGATGTCCTGCTTGCCCAGCTGGATCAGCTCCATGGCGTGACCAATGCAGTGAGCGCTGGTGGCACAGGCCGAGGAGATCGAGTAATTGACACCTTTGATCTTGAACGGCGTGGCCAGGCAGGCCGATACGGTACTGCCCATGGTGCGCGGTACGCGGTACGGGCCAACGCGCTTGACGCCTTTCTCGCGCAGGATGTCCATGGCCTCCATCTGGTTGAAGGTCGAAGCACCGCCGGAGCCGGCTACCAGGCCGATACGCGGGCTGGACACTTCTTCTGCGCTGAGGCCGGCATCCTCGATCGCTTGTTCCATGGACAGGTAGGCGAAGGCCGCCGCGTCGCCCATAAAGCGGTAAACCTTGCGGTCGATCAGTTCTTCCAGGTTCAGGTCAACCGAGCCGGAAACCTGACTGCGCAGGCCCATCTCGGCATAGGCTGGGTTGAAGCGAATGCCTGAACGACCAGCGCGAAGGCTGGCGGAGACGGAGTCTTTATCAGTGCCCAAGCAGGAAACAATGCCCAGGCCAGTGATGACGACGCGACGCATGCGAGAGTCCTTTAGAAGTTATCGGTAGAGGTGAACAGGCCTACGCGTAAGCCTTCTGCACTGTAGATTTCACGGCCGTCGACGCTAACGGTGCCATCAGCAATTGCCAAGACCAGGGAGCGGTTGATCGTGCGTTTGATTTGAATGTTGTAAGTGACTTTCTTGGCGGTTGGTAGCACCTGGCCGAAGAATTTCACTTCGCCTGAACCCAGCGCGCGGCCGCGCCCAGGGCAACCTTGCCAGCCGAGGTGAAAACCCACCAGCTGCCACATGGCGTCAAGGCCCAGGCAGCCTGGCATTACCGGATCACCTTCGAAGTGGCAGGCGAAGAACCACAGGTCCGGGTTGATATCCAGCTCGGCAACCAGTTCGCCTTTGCCGTACTTGCCGCCGGTTTCACTGATATGGGTGATGCGGTCAATCATCAGCATGTTCGGGGCGGGCAGTTGCGCGTTTCCTGGGCCGAACAGTTCACCGCGGCTGCAGCGCAACAGCTCTTCCCGAGAATAGGCGTTTGGTTTGGTCATGCGAGCTCCTCAAAATCCCCGTACGGGAGGGCTTGGCTAAAGGTCTTTGCCAGGCAAATACACATAGATGTCCGCTGGCAGCCTAGTCGTAGACTGTTGCGTTACGGTGAAAGTCACAGCCTTGCGTACGCCTGTACGCTCAATGTGCCGGATTGTGTCCAGTCGCCCTATAGGCGCGCATTGTCTTGGAACAAGTTTCCGGCACTCTAGCACTGTTGACCAGCCTCCGAAGGTCGTGGGGGCAGCCAGCGTTGCAGTATTCGTTGCAGATCGGCGCGTTTGAAAGGCTTTGCCAGATAATCGTCCATGCCCGCAGCCAGGCAGGCTTCGCGGTCGCCCTGCAGGGCATTGGCGGTCAGGGCGATGATGGGGATCTGACCTTTGCCCTCGAGCAAGCGGATCTGTCGGGTCGCTTCATAGCCGTCCATGATCGGCAGACGGCAGTCCATCAAAATGGCCGCATATTCGAAGTGCTCAGCATTGTGCAGGGCTTGCGCGCCGTCACCGACCAGGCAAACCTGATAGCCGAGGCTGCGCAGCATGGCTTCGATTACTGTTTGGTTTACCGGGTTGTCTTCCACCAGCAGAACCAAGTGGCCGTTGTCATCGCCTGTGGCTTCACGCTCAAGCAAGACGGGGCGGGCGTTTTGCTGGCGAAACGGCAGTGGTATCTCCAGAGTGAAGACTGAGCCCTGGCCAGTTTCGCTCTTGGCGCTCAAGGTGCCGCCCATGCGCTCAGCCAGGGTGCGGGCAATCGGTAAGCCCAGGCCGGTGCCGCCATAGCGACGGGAAATAGAGGTGTCAGCCTGCTGGAAGGCATCGAACATATGCTCCAGGCGTTCGGGGGAAATGCCGATGCCGCTGTCCTGCACTGAGCAGGTCAGCCACAGCACCTCATCATCCAGCGGTTGCCAGCGAGTTTGCACACTGATGCTGCCCTCCTCGGTGAATTTCAGTGCGTTGCCGAGCAGGTTGAACAGGATCTGCCGCAGCCGGCTGGGGTCGCCCATCAGGGGCGGCAGGGCGTGGCCTTCGAGGTGCAGCCCCAGGCCCTGCGCCTGCGCCCG
>NKIE01000545.1 GCA_002256055.1 Pseudomonas sp. PGPPP3
GGATCTGGGCACTGTCCCTGGGCATGGCGGTGTGCACCATCGGCCTGTCGCTGTATTACCGTGCCCCGATCGTGGTGGCTTGGTCGACACCGGGCGCAGCCCTGTTAATCAGCAGTCTGCCGGGCGTGAGTTTCAGTGAGGCGATTGGCGCCTACCTGTTGTGCGCCGCGCTGCTGACCCTGGTGGGTCTGACCGGCACTTTTGAGCGGCTGATGCGCCATCTGCCCGCCTCCCTGGCCGCCGCCCTGCTGGCCGGAATTCTGTTCCGCATTGCCAGTGCCATCTTTGGCGCCGCCGAGCAGCAAAGCCTGCTGGTGCTGAGCATGCTGGCCAGCTACCTGATCTTCAAACGCCTGCAGCCGCGCTATGCGGTGCTCGCCGCGCTGCTGGTGGGTTGCGGGTTGGCTTATCAGCTGGGCTTGCTCGATCTGTCAGCCGTGCCGCTAAGCATGGCGCTGCCGCAGTGGACCACACCAACCTTCACCCTCAACGCCGCAATTAGCATTGGTCTGCCGCTGTTCGTGGTGGCCATGGCCTCGCAGAACATTCCCGGCCTGGCCGTACTGCGGGTTGTTCTATGCCCTGGCGGGGCTGTTCGGTGCCAGCTTGGTGGCGCTGTTCGCTGCCCTGCCCAGCGCCCTGCTGCTGTCGGTGGCGGCCATCGCCTTGCTGGGTTCGATCGGCAATGGCCTGAGCGTGGCCATGCAAGCGCCCAGCGAGCGTGAAGCGGCGCTGCTGACCTTTATGGTCAGCGCCTCGGGGATCAGTTTTTTCGGCATAGGCTCGGCCTTCTGGGGACTGGTGGCCGGCGTTGTGACCCTGCTGATCGTCAACGCCGGCAAGCGTTACTAACGCCGCTTCAGGCGCTGGCGGTTGACAGTTCGCGGCCATGCACGCGATTGACCAACCAGCCGAATAGCGCGGCAGTGAAGAACATAATGAAGCCATACAGCGCCGCCGGGATGGCCATGGTCGGGTTATTCAGCAGCGCCGGGCTCAGCGCCAGAGCAATCGCCAGAGTGCCGTTGTGGATGCCAATTTCCATACCGATGGCAATCGACTGACGCAGGCTCAGCTTCATCATCCGCGGCACCCAGTAGCCCACGCCGAGGCTAACCAGGTTGAACACCAACGCCGCCATGCCGACCTGTGGGGCATAGGTGACCACGGTGTCCCAATCCTTAGCGATGGCCAGGGCAATGATCAGCAGCAGGAACAGGCCCGAAAGAATCTTCACCGGCTTGTCCATGCGCGCAGCAAAACCGGGCATCTGACGCTTGATCAGCATGCCAATGGCCACCGGCCCCAGCACAATGGCAAACACCTGCAGCACCTTGCCGAACTGCAACGGCAGCGTCTGATCGGCGGCCATAAAGTGATTCAGCGACAGATTGACGATGATCGGCATGGTCAGGATTGCGATTACTGAATTCACCGCCGTCAGGGTGATATTCAGTGCCACGTCACCGTGGGCCAGGTGGCTGTAAAGGTTGGCACTGGTACCGCCCGGCGAAGCCGCCAGCAGCATCAGGCCTACCGCCAACGCCGGCGCCAGACCAAAGCCCTTGGCAATAAAGAAGCACACCACCGGCAAGAGCAGGATCTGACACACCAACCCCACCAGCACCGGCTTGGGAAACTGCACCACGCGGGCAAAGTCGGCCAGACTCAGCGACAGGCCAAGACCGAGCATGATGATGCCCAAGGCCGCGGGGAGAAAAATTATCAGCAGTGGATCGGCTGTCATTGTTGTTATTCCCTTTATTAAGACTGGCTCGATTGTGCAAGGCACGCTGCCCAGGCACCAGTGGCCTGCGCGGCCAAGTCGGTACGACTTTGCAGCAAAATATGTAGGCACAAAAAAGGCGCCGTAGCGCCCTTTTCACTCACGGCGCGGTTTACATCGCGGTCACGCCACCATCGATGGCCAAGGCCTGGCCAGTGGTGAAGGCGGCGGCATCGCTGCACAGGTAGAGCACCGCAGCGGCGATTTCCTCAACCTTGCCGATACGGCCACCCGGGTGCATGGCGATGGCGAACTCGCCCTTCTTCGGGTCGGACTCATAGGCGCGGCGGAACATGTCAGTGTCGATCACCGCAGGGCACACGGCATTGACCCGCACCTTCTTCTTGGCAAACTCGATGGCCGCCGACTTGGTCAGGCCGATCACCGCATGCTTGGACGCTGCGTAAAT
>NKIE01000546.1 GCA_002256055.1 Pseudomonas sp. PGPPP3
AAGGCCACGCGCGATCAATCGCAGTCGCTCGCCTCGCGCTACGAAAAGCTCGCCGACTCGAAGGCCGTCAGCAGCCTGGAGTCGGAAAATTCCGGCAACGCCCTCAAGGTCGCCGAGGCCGAGGTCCTCTCCGCCGAGGCCGGAGTGAAGACCGCCGAGCTCAGTCTGAGCTACGCCACCGTCACCGCTCCGATCGACGGCCGCATCGGAAAAGCCCTGGTCACCGAGGGCGCACTCGTCGGCCAAGGCGATGCCACCAAGCTCGCCATCATCCAGCAGCTTGATCCGGTCCATCTCGATTTCACCCAGTCCGCCAATGAACTGAACGCGATCAAGCGCTCGATCAGCGAGGGCAAGGTCGAGCCGATGTCCTCGCCGAAGACCACGGTGAAAATGCTCCTCGATGACGGCACCGAGTATGCCCATCCGGGAAAAGTTCTGTTCTCGGAAGTTACCGTCGATCCCTCCACCGGCATGGTCTCGCTGCGTGCCGAGTTTCCGAATCCAGATCGCTTGCTCCTTCCAGGCATGTTCGCCCGCGTCCGCATCTCTCTGGCGGCCAAGGAAGATTCGCTCACCGTTCCACAACGCGCCGTCACCCGTGCCCAGGGCGGTGCCGGCAGCGTGTTTGTCGTCGGGGAGAACAAAACCGTCGAACTCCGGATGATCCACACCGCCGCCGCAGTCGGTGACAAGTGGGTGGTCGTCGACGGACTGAAGGCCGGCGAGCAGGTCATCGTCGAAGGCCACCTCAAGGCCAAGCCCGGTGCCACCGTCGTCCCAACTCCCTTCGTCCCCACGAACAAGGCGGGGAAGAGTTGAGTGAATCGTGAGTGGTGAATGGTTTTCCTGACCCCTGAATCCTGATCACCGACCCCTCTATTCTCCCGTTTCGAATTTAAGATTTAGAATTTCGAGTTTTCTCTACCATGGCCCGCTTCTTCATCGACCGTCCCGTTTTCGCCTGGGTGGTCGCCATCCTGATCTCCCTGCTCGGGCTGATCTCGATCACCAAGCTGCCCGTCGCGCAGTATCCGCCAGTCGCGCCGCCGTCGGTTTCCATCACCGCCAACTACGCGGGTGCTTCTTCGGAAACGCTGAGCGACACCGTGACATCGGTCATCGAGCAGCAGCTCAACGGCATCGACAACCTGCTTTACATGAACTCCGCGTCGGATGCCAACGGCACGGTCATCATCACCCTGTATTTCAAGCCCGGCACCAATGCCGACGTCGCCCAGGTACAGGTTCAGAACAAGGTCCCGCTCGCCACGCCGAGCCTCCCGCTCACCGTGCAGCAGCAGGGAGTGGTGGTGGCGAAGGCCACGCGGAACTACATGATGTTCATCACGCTCTCCTCGGATGACGGCAGCATGGATGCCATCAGCCTGGGGAACTACATGGCCTCCAGCGTGCTCGATCCGCTCCGGCGGCTCGAAGGGGTGGGGGAGGTCATCCAGTTCGGCACCCAGTATGCCATGCGCGTCTGGTTGGATCCGGACAAGCTCTTCGCCTACAACCTGACGCCCGGTGACATCACCGCCGCCATTCAGGCCCAGAACACGCAGGTGCCGATCGGCCAGCTCGGCCAGCTTCCCGCCACCACGGGGCAGCAGCTCAACGTCATCCTCCAGGGCCGTGCCACGCTGAGGGAGGCGGAGGAATTCAAAAACATCATCCTGAGGGTGAATCCCGATGGCTCGCGTGTCCGCTTGAGCGATGTCGCCCGTGTGGAACTCGGCGGTCAGGATTACTCGATCAATGCCCGCATCGATGGAAAGTCCGCCGCCGCCGCCGCGGTGAAACTTTCCCCCACCGCCAACGCCCTCGACACCGCCGAGGCGATCCGTGGTGAGGTGGATCGCCTGAAGGCCTTCTTCCCGCAAGGAGTGCGCGTCGACTATCCGCTCGACACCTCCACCTTCGTGAAAATTTCCGTCGTCGAGGTGCTGAAGACTCTTGTGGAGGCGATCATCCTCGTCTTCCTCGTGATGTATCTCTTCCTCCAGAATTTCCGCGCCACGCTGATCCCCACGCTGGTCGTGCCGGTGGCGCTGCTGGGCACCTGCGGACTGATGGCGGCCTTCGGATTTTCGATCAACACGCTGACGATGTTCGGCATGGTGCTGGCCATCGGCATCCTCGTCGACGACGCCATCGTCGTGGTGGAAAACGTCGAGCGCATCATGAGCC
>NKIE01000547.1 GCA_002256055.1 Pseudomonas sp. PGPPP3
CTGCCGACATCATGCGCAAAGACATGGCCGAGTACGATGCTGACTCCTCCGTCTACACCCAGTCCCTGGGCTGCTGGCATGGTTTCATCGGTCAGCAAAAGCTGATTTCGATCAAGAAGCACCTGAAGACCACCAACAAGCGGTACCTCTACCTGTCGGGCTGGATGGTCGCTGCTCTGCGTTCGGATTTCGGTCCGCTGCCGGATCAGTCCATGCACGAGAAAACCTCGGTTTCCGGCCTGATCGAAGAGCTGTACACCTTCCTGCGCCAGGCTGACGCCCGTGAGCTGGACCTGCTGTTCAGCGCTCTGGACGCCGCTCGCGCTGCTGGCGACAAAGTCAAAGCAGACGAAATCCAGGCTCAGATCGACGGCTACGAAACTCACGTTGTACCGATCATTGCTGACATTGATGCTGGTTTCGGTAACCCGGAAGCCACTTACCTGCTGGCCAAGAAAATGATCGAAGCGGGTGCTTGCTGCATCCAGATCGAAAACCAGGTTTCTGACGAGAAGCAGTGCGGCCACCAGGACGGCAAAGTAACCGTTCCTCACGCCGACTTCCTGGCCAAGATCAACGCTGTTCGCTACGCATTCCTCGAGCTGGGCATCGACAACGGTGTAATCGTTGCACGTACCGACTCCCTGGGTGCCGGCCTGACCAAGCAGATCGCCGTAACTAAAGAGCCAGGCGACCTGGGCGACCAGTACAACTCCTTCCTGGATTGCGAAGAAGTTTCGGCTGCCGACCTGAACAACGGTGACGTCGTTCTGAACCGTGGCGGCAAGCTGCTGCGTCCTAAGCGTCTGCCGTCCAACCTGTTCCAGTTCCGTGCTGGCACCGGTGAAGCACGCTGCGTACTGGACAGCATCACTTCGCTGCAGAACGGCGCTGACATGCTGTGGATCGAAACCGAGAAGCCGCACGTTGGTCAGATCGCTGGCATGGTTAATGAAATCCGTAAAACCATCCCGAACGCCAAGCTCGTTTACAACAACAGCCCATCGTTCAACTGGACTCTGAACTTCCGTCAGCAAATGTTCGACATCATGGTTAGCGAAGGTCAGGACGTTTCTGCCTACGACCGCACCAAGCTGATGAGCGTTGACTACGACACCACTGACCTGGCTGCTCGTGCTGACGAAATGATCCGCACCTTCCAACGCGACGCTTCGGCTCAGGCTGGTATCTTCCACCACCTGATCACCCTGCCGACCTACCACACCGCCGCTCTGTCGACCGACAACCTGGCCAAAGGGTACTTCGCAGAAGAAGGCATGCTGGCCTACGTGAAAGGCGTTCAGCGTCAGGAGATCCGTCAAGGTATCGCCTGCGTTAAGCACCAGAACATGTCCGGCTCCGACATTGGCGATGCTCACAAAGAGTACTTCGCTGGTGAAGCGGCCCTGAAAGCCGGCGGCAAAGACAACACCATGAACCAGTTCAGCTAATAGCTACTGCTTCGCCTTGGTAAAGATCTCGATCTAAACCAGGCACGGTGTGAGAAAACCCCAGTAGCGATACTGGGGTTTTTCTTTTTGTACGTTTAATACCTTCTCTACAGGACGGCGCGCGTCGTAGCGCCAACCCTGCCTCTTTCGCAAAGCCGACAAAAACAGTCAGTTCCTGGCTATTCACCCCAAGCCGGATATGCTGCATAACAGCAGCAGGGCCCTCGAAACGCTTGCACCTCAAGGGTTTCTTCGACTAAAAGCCTAGTAATTACCTCAATAGATAAATTTACTTACCACTCTTGTCGCGGGTAGAATTGCGCAAATTTTTTGACGACCCGTTTCCGTTACCGCACAAGCAGTTACAGCAATCTTGTAATGCTTGGCGCAAGATAGAGCAGGGTCGCGAGGGACAGCATGATGAGCGAAGCCACAAACCTTTTGTCACACAATTGGGGATTTGCGTTCTTTTTACTCGGGGTATTTGGCCTTATCGGCTTTATGCTCGGGGTATCCAGCCTGCTCGGCAGCAAGGCATTCGGGCGGAGTAAAAACGAGCCTTTCGAATCCGGCATGCTGCCTACCGGCGGTGCGCGTTTGCGCCTGTCTGCCAAGTTCTATCTGGTCGCGATGCTCTTCGTGATCTTCGACGTTGAAGCCCTCTTTCTCTTTGCCTGGGCCGTATCTGTTCGCGAAAGCGGGTGGGCCGGCTTTATCGAAGCTAC
>NKIE01000548.1 GCA_002256055.1 Pseudomonas sp. PGPPP3
GGCGCAGAACAGGCCTTGGTCGGTGGGGAAGCTGATGCCGACGTTGCTGAGTTCAAGATGGGTAGCAGTGCTCATGGCAGGCTCCTGATAAAAAAGGGCTTAACGCAGATCGGCATTTTTGTCCCAGCTGGCATAGCGCTGGAGCATGAGCATCAGGCGGTCGAGCATAAAACCGATCAGGCCGATGGTAAGTACGGCAACCATGATGCGACCGAGGGAGTTGGAGCTGCCGTTCTGGAACTCATCCCAGATGAATTTGCCCAGACCGGGGTTCTGCGCCAGCATTTCCGCGGCGATCAGCACCATCCAGCCGGTGGCCAGGGATAGGCGCAGGCCGGTGAAGATCATCGGCATGGCCGCCGGCAAGACGATCCGCCGGACATGGCTGATGGGCGACAGGCTAAGCACACGGCTGACGTTGAGCAGATCCTTGTCGATGTTGGCCACCCCGACCGTGGTGTTGATCACCGTTGGCCACAGGCAACACAGGGCCACGGTCACGGCCGAGGTCACGAAGGATTTTGCAAACAGTGGGTCGGTGCTGGTGTATACGGCGCTGACCACCATGGTCACCAGCGGCAACCAGGCCAGTGGCGATACCGGCTTGAACAGCTGAATCAGTGGATTGACGGCGGTGTACAGGCTCTTCGACAGGCCGCAGACAATCCCCAGCGGCACCGCGATCAATGCGGCAATCGCAAAACCGGTGAGCACCGTATAGAGGCTGGTGAAAATCTGCGCAAAGAAGCTTGGCTTGCCGGTGTAGGCGCGGGTCTGCACTTTGGCTTGCGGGTCGCGGGCCAGGGTTTCGGCGTTGCGCTTTTCCTGGCGGGCATAGAATTGCGCGGCTTTTTCCTGCTCCTGAAAGTGATTGTCGAGCAGGCCGCTGGCCTGGCTGTACACCTGGATCGGCCCTGGGAACTGGCCGAGGCTGGTGTGGATGTTGCTCGCCAGCATCTGCCAGAGCACCAGGAAGATGAAGATGCCGGCCATAGGCAGAATCATCGCGGGCGCCCACTTCTTCAACAGTGCCTGTTTCTTAGCTGCTTTCACAGTGCGGGTGATCGGGGTGGCGACGCTTGGATTACTCATCGTCCGTTCCTCAGTAAGTCATGAGGGGGCTGCGCTGCAGCCCCGTGGTCGGCAGCCTATCCAGGCTGCCGGATGCGGCGGGGTTACTGGGTCAGACCAATCTTGAACGAAGACAGGTAAGCATTAGGCTTGCGGCCGTCATAGGTGATGCCGTCGATGAACTCGTTGCTGGGCGCGCGGAAGCCTTCTTCGCTGGCGGCCGGGAAGTCGCTGGCGCTGGCCTTGCCTTCCTTGACCAGTTCGCTGGCGGCTTCCTGGTACACGGCCGGCAGGTAGGCTTTCTTGGCGGTTTGCAGGTACCAGTCATCCGACTTCGGCTCGCCGATCTGACCCCAGCGGCGCATCTGCGTCAGGTACCAGATGGCGTCCGAGTAGTA
The DNA here is from genome assembly GCA_002256055.1 of Pseudomonas sp. PGPPP3. Lineage (GTDB taxonomy): Bacteria > Pseudomonadota > Gammaproteobacteria > Pseudomonadales > Pseudomonadaceae > Aquipseudomonas. The sequence continues at coordinate 1,470 of NKIE01000548.1, forward strand.
GGGGTAGGTGGCGTTGTAGCGGAAGAACACGTTGAAGTCCTTGGCGTCACGCACGTCGCCTTTTTCGTACTCGAATGAGCCGGTCATCGAGTTGGCAATCACCTTGGCGTCAGCGCCCACGTATTCAGGTCGCGAGATGATATTGACCGCTTCCATGCGATTGGCGTTGTTGTCAGCGTCCAGCCATTTGGCGGCACGGATCAGGGCCTTGACCAAGCGCTTGTGGGTTTCCGGGTTGGCATCAGCCCAGTCTTTGGAAACGCCGAAGACCTTGTCCGGGTTGTTCTTCCAGATCTGCGAGTCGGCAATCACTGGCACGCCAATGCCTTTGACTACGGCTTGCTGGTTCCATGGCTCGCCTACGCAGTAGCCGCTAATGGTGCCGGCTTCCAGGGTGGCAGGCATTTGTGGAGGCGGGGTGACCGAGAGCAGGGCGTCAGCATTGAGTTGACCGCTGATGTCACCTTTCTCTGGTGCGTACATGCCGGGGTTGATGCCGCCGGCTGCCAGCCAGTAGCGCAGCATGTAGTTGTGGGTGGAAACCGGGAACACCATGGCCAGATTGAAGGGTTTGCCTTGGGCCTTGAACTGCTCGATGACCGGCTTGAGGGCGTCGGCCTTGATCGGGTGCACCGGTTTGCCATTTTCCATCGGCACGTGCTTTTTCATTTCCTCCCAGACGGCATTGGAGACGGTCACTGCCTT
>NKIE01000549.1 GCA_002256055.1 Pseudomonas sp. PGPPP3
ATAACGTCACCCACGCCCACTTGCGCACCATCCGCTACACCGACGAGGGCGTTGGCAGGCAGGAAGTACTGGGCCGGTACATCGGTACCTGGCAGCAGCAAGTCCTTACCATCCACACCCACCATCTTCACAGCCGGGCGAATATCTTTGCCGGCGGCTGGACGGTCTTTGGCATCCAGAACTTCAATGTTGGTCAAACCGGTCAATTCGTCAGTCTGACGCTTGATCGTGATGCCTTCTTCCATGCCCACGTAGGTCACGGTACCTTTCATTTCGGTAACGATCGGGTGGGTGTGCGGGTCCCACTTAGCGACGATGGAACCAGCGTCAACCTTGTCGCCTTCCTTCACGGAAATCACGGCACCGTACGGCAGTTTGTAACGCTCGCGCTCACGACCGAAGTCGTCGGCGATGGCCAGCTCACCAGAGCGGGAAACCGCTACCAGGTTGCCGTCCAAGCGCTCTACGTGCTTCAGGTTGTGCAGGCGAACAGTACCGCCGTTCTTAACCTGAACACTGTCAGCTGCAGAGGTCCGGCTTGCCGCACCACCGATGTGGAAGGTACGCATGGTCAGCTGGGTACCCGGCTCACCAATCGACTGGGCCGCGATCACACCAACGGCTTCGCCGATGTTGATCTGGTGACCACGGGCCAGGTCGCGACCGTAGCACTTGGCGCAGATGCCGTAGCGGGTTTCGCAGCTGATCGGCGAACGCACGATCACTTCGTCGATGCTGTTCAGCTCGATGAATTCAACCCACTGCTCGTCAACCAAGGTACCGGCCGGAACCAGAATTTCCTCGGTGCCAGGCTTGAGTACGTCACGGGCGATCACTCGACCCAGTACGCGCTCGCCCAGCGGCTCAACCACATCACCGCCTTCAATGTGCGGCGTCATCAGCAGGCCGTGTTCGGTACCGCAATCGATCGCGGTAACCACCAGATCCTGGGCAACGTCCACCAGACGGCGAGTCAGGTAACCGGAGTTCGCGGTTTTCAACGCGGTATCCGCCAGACCTTTACGCGCACCGTGCGTCGAGATGAAGTACTGCAGAACGCTCAGACCTTCGCGGAAGTTCGCAGTGATCGGCGTTTCGATGATCGAGCCGTCCGGCTTGGCCATCAGACCACGCATACCAGCGAGCTGACGGATCTGCGCAGCAGAACCCCGCGCACCGGAGTCGGCCATCATGTACATGGAGTTGAAGGACTCTTGGTCAACTTCAACGCCGTGACGGTCGATAACCTTCTCTTTCGAGAGGTTGGACATCATCGCCTTCGACACTTCGTCGTTGGCCTTGGACCACAAGTCGATCACCTTGTTGTACTTCTCGCCCTGGGTTACCAGGCCGGAGGCGTACTGGGTTTCGATCTCTTTAACTTCTTCGGTCGCGGCATCAATGATGCGCACTTTCTCGTCCGGAATAACGAAGTCATTCACACCGATGGAAACACCGGAGATGGTCGAGTAAGCGAAACCGGTGTACATCAGCTGGTCAGCGAAGATCACGGTGTCTTTCAAGCCACAGGTGCGGTAGCACTGGTTGATCAGCTTGGAGATCGCCTTTTTCTTCATCGGCAGGTTGACCACGTCATACGACAGGCCGGCCGGAACCACCTGGAACAGCAACGCACGGCCGATAGTGGTATCAACGATGCGGGTGTTCTTGGTGATGCTGCCATCGCGGTCTTTGATGACCTCGTTGATGCGCACTTTAACCTTGGCGTGCAGCGCTGCTTCGCCGGCGCGGAATACGCGGTCGACTTCCTGCAGGTCGGCAAACACACGACCTTCGCCCTTGGCATTGATCGCTTCGCGGGTCATGTAATACAGACCCAGTACCACGTCCTGCGAAGGAACGATGATTGGCTCACCGTTGGCTGGCGAGAGGATGTTGTTGGTCGACATCATCAGCGCACGGGCTTCCAGCTGGGCCTCCAGCGTCAGCGGTACGTGCACAGCCATCTGGTCACCGTCGAAGTCGGCGTTGTACGCGGCGCAGACCAGCGGGTGCAGCTGAATGGCCTTACCTTCGATCAGAACCGGTTCAAACGCCTGGATGCCCAGACGGTGAAGGGTCGGTGCACGGTTAAGCATGACCGGGTGTTCGCGGATGACTTCGGCGAGAACGTCCCAAACCTCAGGCAGCTCGCGCTCAACCATCTTCTTGG
>NKIE01000550.1 GCA_002256055.1 Pseudomonas sp. PGPPP3
ACCACATGACGCCGAGGTTTGGGCCGAGACAAGGTTGTAGCTGGGAGGAGGGGTGACGAGACGTACCGCGTCGACATGCAAAATGTACATCTAGCACTTGCTGGTTCGTGGAAACCGTTGGGTACCGTGTGATGCAATCCAGCAGTGAGCTGTGTACGTAAAACGCTTCCCCGTCCCTCAGGACAACTTCGTTCCAGTCGCAGTCTCGTCGTACAGCCTTATGGGCGGTCTGGACATGAATCGCGCCAAATAGTGTTTGGCGTCGATCCAGAGGCCCTAAACAGGACCCCAGGCTAGCGGGAGCGGCGCCATGATGCGCCCGAAAAGAACCTTCGTCAAATGCTTTGTAGTGCGCAATTCGCCGCACTACATAATCGCGCAGCGCGACTCGCCGGTCAGTTTGGTTTAGGGCAAAACCTCAACCTTCAGGCGCAGGGTCATGTCCTGCTGGCCTTGGGTGCTGCGGCGCTGAAGGAAGCCGCTCTGGTCGGCTTGATTGTTTGAGCTTACGCCGCCCAGGGTCAGCCATTCGCCGACTCGGCCGCTGACACGGGTGTCAGTGCTCTGGATATCGATGGCGCCGCTGTGATTCTGGCTGAGCTTGTCGTTATTGCTGCTGATGCTGACGTGGACAATATCGCCGGTCAGGCTGGCGGTGACATAAAAGCCCTGGGTGACATTGCGGTACTGGGTCTGATTGTAGATTTGCCCATACGGACCGGTGGTGGTGCTGGTCAGTGGCACGCTCTGACCCACCTGGATTAGGGCTGGATAGCCTTCGCTTGCTTGTACCTGCTGGACGCCGCCACTGCGACTGTCGGTGCTGCGGCGGATGATACGTACCTGATCTTGACCACGAACCTCCCCGCGTCCGCTTTCAATCTCGACGTTGCCGACACTGGCGGAGCCATTGACGGAATAGCCGCGATCATTTTGTTGGCTGCTGTCGCGGGTATCGACACTGATCAGTAAACGCTTGGGTTCAGTGTCCAGTTGGCTGAGCAGGGTGCGCAGTTCGGCAATCTTGGCTGGCGAGGCGTTGACGATCAGCTGGTTGCCGTAGGCGCTCACTCGGCCTTCGCTGCCGAGTACTGATTGGGCGACGCTGAGCACCTCGTCGGCGCTGCGATAGCTGAGGGCAATGGCTTCGGTGGCGGCCTGGGTGGTGAGGCTCACGCTCAATAGTAGGCAGGCCAGCAGTGGGCGCAGGGTCATAGTAGAAATCTCCTCAGGACGGCATCGCTGATGCTGGTGGCCCAGGCTTGCTCGAATTGGCTTAGGCGCAGACGGTTGCGTACGGGGTCTTGATACAGAGCGTAGCCAGCAAATTGGCTCAGCTCCGGGCGCAGCAGTAGGCCGCAGTTATCGGCCAGTAGGAAGGTGATTTCTTCGTTCGGGTAGTCCGGATGCAGCTTGCGGATCTGGCAACTGCTGGGCAGACGGCGCGCCAGGGTCAGCAGGCGATGGCCATCTTTAACCGCGCGGGAGCTGTCACGTAGAAGAATGCGCATCTGGTTCTTCGGATTGGCTAGCAGGAAGCGGGTGCAGGCCTCCTGGATGCTGCTGTGATGGTAGAGCCAGGGCTCTAGGTCGGAGCTGTACAGGCAGAGTTGGCGCCGGGCCTGTTGCAGCAGCGCCAGGGCGTGGTTGCGGGCTTGTTCTGGGGTGCTGAAAGCTTGCAGATCGCGGTGTTCGCCGAGGGTAAAAGCGGCCGCCTGGATTTAGCTGGGTGGGCTGTTTTGTTGGGCAGGCTTATGGATGGCAAAACGCCCCGGCGACTCAAACTCAATGGCGGGCAGCTCGTGGGCGGCTGGCTCGTCGGTGCTGAGAGGCGGGGCGTCGTGGTTGTTCATGCGGTCCTCAGTGGCTGTGGCGCACCATGTCGACATGGGGGATGCCAGCGTCGAGAAATTCGCCGCTGACGACAGCAAAACCAAAGCGTTCATAGAACGAGCTGGCATGCACCTGCGCGCTGAGCATTTGCTGCTTCAGGCCGCGTTTCTCGGCCTCGCTGATGGCTGCGCGCAACAGTGCATCGCCAACTTTCAGGCCGCGCCAGTCCTTTAGTACCGAAACACGGCCGATATGGCCGTCCGGTAGCAGACGTGCAGTGCCGATCGGATACTCGCCTTCAAGGGCGAGAAAGTGCACGGCGCTGGCATCGTCAG
>NKIE01000551.1 GCA_002256055.1 Pseudomonas sp. PGPPP3
TTCAGCGTGACCTGCGACCCCGCGCGCCTAGCCGCCCTGCCAGCCGCCGAGCGCAACGGCAGCTGCCTGTGCCCACGCTGTGCCGGCCAGGCGCCCACACCCGCCGTCACCTGACTTCGCGCCCGCCCGAGTATCACCATGCGTCTTGACCGCTTCCTCGGCAACCTGCCGACCCTCAATCGCCAGGAGGTCCAGCGCCTGCTGGCCAGTGGTGCGATCAAGGTCGACGGCCAGACCTGCCGCGAGGGTCGTCACGAAGTGCGCACGTTCCAGCGCATCGAGCTGGCCGACCAGGTGGTGCAGGCCGGCAAGCCGGCGCGCTACTTCATGCTGCACAAGCCGGTCGGCGTAGTCAGTGCCACCGTGCACGACGAACATCGCACCGTGCTCGATCTCCTCGACGAGCCAGACAAGCACGAGTTGCACATCGGCGGCCGCCTGGACCTCAACACCAGCGGCCTGCTGCTGATCACCAATGACGGCCTGTGGTCGCGCCGGCTAACCGAGCCACGCAGCGAACTGGGCAAGGTCTACCGGGTCGAGACCGAACAAGTGATCGACCCGGTCTGCGTCGAGGCCTTCGCCCAAGGCCTGTATTTCGCCTACGAAGACCTCACCACGCGGCCCGCCGAATTGCTCATCCTCTCCCCGCACACCGCCTTGCTGACCCTGCATGAAGGCCGCTACCACCAGGTCAAGCGCATGTTCGGCCACTTCGACAACAAGGTCATCGGCCTGCACCGCGAGTCCATGGGCCCACTGCAACTCGACCCGCAACTGGCGCCCGGCGAGTACCGCCACCTCAGCACGGCTGAAATCGCCCTGATCTGAAAACACCTCCAGCGCAACTGCAGCCGTACCCCTACTTCATTTTTAAGACACCTGCCTACCTGTCATAAAGCGCGCGCAGCATCGACATTGCTGCGCGGCATCTGTGCGCTGCACGACAGGGAGACACACCATGAAAGCAGAATCTGCAGTGCTGGATATTCAGGGGCAATACCGGGTTTACACCGAACACTACCGCGCCGAAGCCGCCGAGCAGACCATCATTTTGGTCAACGGTTCGCTATCGACCACGACATCGTTTGCCCAGACCGTGCGCTATCTCTACCCCCAGTTCAACGTCGTGCTGTTCGACCTGCCCTATGCCGGCCAGTCACGCGAGCACAACGACCACACACGACTGATCAGCCGCGAAGAAGAAGCCGACATCCTGCTGGAACTGATCGAGCATTTCGCCTGCGACCTAGTGCTGTCGTTTTCCTGGGGCGGTATCGCCACCCTGCAAGCACTCGCCCGGCAACCGCGGCGCATCCGCAAGGCGGTGATCAACTCCTTTTCACCGGTGATCAATGCCGCCATGCAGGACTACCTCGAGCGTGGCCTGCACGTGCTGAACGCCTGCGAGCGCGACAACATCGGCGCGTTGCTCAACGACACCATCGGCAAACACCTACCCTCGCCGTTCAAACGCTTCAACCAACGCCACATGGCCACCCTGCACGACTACGAATACAGGCAGATGGGCTTTCATGTGGAAACCGTACTGAACATGGACGGCCGCTCCTGCGTTAGCTTCGCCGGCGCTATCGACATCCCACTGCTCTTCGTCAATGGCGAATGGGATGAATACACCAGCGCCGCCGACGCCCGCCAGTTCGCCCAACATGTGCGCCACTGCACTTTCCAGAGCGTGCAGCTGGCCGGTCACTTCCTCGACATGGAACACAAGGCCGCCTGGCTGCAAACCCGTAACGCCCTGCTGGCCTTCCTCACACCGAGTAGCCAAAACCTCGCCCACAGCATCAACCGACACCAGGCGCAGGCTCTTGCCAGCTGAACACACGCGACAAGGTCAGTTAAAACCGCTTTATCTCGCCGCTGGGCTTCACCTATGGCCGCGATTCTGGTACAAAGTCCCCCGCAAAAGCGGGTGTCGTATAATGGTATTACTCCAGCTTCCCAAGCTGATTACGCGGGTTCGATTCCCGCCACCCGCTCCAGACTTATTTCCTCGCTGCCAAGGGCAAACAGGAAAACAAAAACCGGCCAAGCGCCGGTTTTTTTGTGTTCGCGAAACACCCACAGCGCCTTAGTAACGCGCACCTAAAAACTACAACAACCAACGGCCGCGTAATCTGCTCACGAAGCACAGC
>NKIE01000552.1 GCA_002256055.1 Pseudomonas sp. PGPPP3
ACAGGCTTGCCGGAATCTTCAGTCTTGGCGTGCTCTTCGCTTTTGGCTTCTTCCTTCTTGTCGCCCTTGAGAAAGAACAAGGTCGCGCCCACCGACAGGCCGATGGCCAGCAATAGACCAACAACAATCAGAATGATCAGCTTCAACTTGCTTTTGCCCGCGGGTTTACCGTCAGCATCTGCCGCAGGTGGAGCCTTTGCTTCTTCTTTCTTAGCCATGCCAATAATCCGTCACTGATCGAAGATCTGTCAGCGTTCAAGGGGTTGAGAGCAAGTGTTATGCCAGCTTGTAAAGATTCAGGCCTAAGCAATGCTCAACGTGCGCAGCGGATATACCAGTATGACCGCGCCCTGTCACCCAAAAACGGCTTCGCCCGGCAAGCCGGGCGAAATCAAGTTTAGATCAATACAGTAACGACTCAGGCGTAGTAGTCCACCAGACGCCTGGCATTGCTCAGCGTACTGCTGCTGCGCACCTCGCCGACGTTCAGGGGCTTTTCCTCTTCATTCAACGCCAAACCGGACGCCGCCTCACCACGCCGCTGACTCTCGCCCCCCTGCTCTTGACCCTGGCCCTGCCAACCACGACTCAAGGACTGATCCGAAACATTCACATCCAGTAGGTTCATGCCCTGCTGAGTGAACAAATCACGCAAGCGCTGCATCTGCCCTTCAAGGGTGTCACGCACTCCGGCATGAGGGCTGGCGAAGGTCACCTGGGTTTGGTCCTTGCTGATATCCACCCGCACTTCAAGGCGCCCGAGCTCTGCAGGATCAAGCTGGATCTCCGCCGATTTGAGGTTCTGGCTGGACAGCCACATGACTTTGTCCACCACCGCCTCACTCCAGCCGCCTTGTTGCATCGCCACCGGCTGTCCCGGCACCAGAACCGACCGAGAACTGGCCGACGTCTGCTGAGCAATCGCCTGACTCAAAGCACTAAGGCGCCCAGCCAAGTTGTCACTGCGCAGCTCCGTAGCACCATCGGCCAACCCCTCACCCTCCAACACAGATACGTCCAGCTCACCAAACTCAAGGGTACTGTCGGCTTCACCCGCCCCCTCAGCCAGAACCGCCAGAGTACCGGCAAAGGCCTGAGCCCCATCACCACTGATAGCCGCCGTAACAGCGCCTGACGTCGGGCCAGCCTGCTGCGCTGCCTGGGCCTGAGCGCCAATTTCCAGCGCCATACGTACGCCAGGCAGTGTATTGAGCGTATCCAGGATTGGGTCATGACTGGCATCGGTCATGGCCGCTGCAGAATTACCGACCAGACCTGCTACCGGAACTGCAGTCGCACTCAACAGGCTTGATTGAGCATCCGCAGCAGCCTCCTCGGCTTGAGCAGCCGCGCCTTCCAGCGTCAGGGCAGTCTCTTCAGGCGTAAGCGTGACCTGACCGGTCATGCCGAACAGCAACAGAGGATCCAGTTCGGCTTCTAAAGTTTCCGCGTCTTGCACAACAACCTCGGACTCAACCGGCAAGTCATTGCCGCTATCGGCAACCACCGCAGCATCAGCACCCGGCAACACATCTGCAGGTGCTGCGTCGCCCTCGGTTTCAGACTTATTACGCGAGCTCTTGGCAGCCGCCTCGTGACGCTCCACAGCGCTGGTTTGGCGCTCTTTGGCATACACCTGAGCAAAGCTGGAAGCCTCATTCTTGCGCGGTGGCTGCGTATCCGCCGGCGGCCTGGCCGCGCTTTTACGCGGTTTTACCTCAGGGGCGGATTGCAGCAATAGATCGGGGGCAACGGCCATGGGCATTCTCCGTTCAGGTGATTCGTAACGGAGCTATAGCAAAGCCCAGGCCAACTTTTGGAGCCGCTACTCAGGAGCGCTACCGGCCTGCATCAGCGGTGACGCTGACGCTCGCTCTTGAACAGGATGCGCACGATGGCGAACTCACGCTCGATACGCCCCAGCAGGAGTGCCACACCGTCGAGTTGCTCGCGGCGGGCCAAATCTTCCAACTCTTTGCACAAGCCGGCCAGCAACACCGCCCCCATGTTGCTGCAACTGCCTTTGAAACTATGGGCAGCCATACGCATGGCAACGGCATCCCCCTCCACCTCAGCCTGACGCAACAGGCGCAGACGCTCATCCGAGTCGGTTAGAAACGTATCCAGCAAGAGGGCAAACTCATCCTCCAT
>NKIE01000553.1 GCA_002256055.1 Pseudomonas sp. PGPPP3
CTCCGGCTCGTGGCCGATGGCGGGGTGCGGGAAGGGGCCGGAGCGCGGCGGCTCCGTGGGGTCGAGACCGGCCTCGCCATGGGTTCCCATCAGACGCTCGGCGATGGCGTAATAGGGCTCGAAATCGGCATAGCTCACGGGCCAACGCGGCGTGCGGCCAGCCTCGTGCTCCATGCCCTCGAAGTCCTGCTCGCGGAAGCGCAGCGTGGCGGTGCCCAGCGTGGTAGCGACCTGCGTTACACCTTGGAGCTGGACCTGGAAGAGGCAGTGCGTGGCACTACGGTGACCATTCGCGTGCCGACCCTGGTCAATTGCAAACCGTGCGATGGCTCGGGTGCCAAGAAGGGCACCAGTCCGGTGACCTGTACCACCTGTGGTGGTATCGGCCAGGTGCGTATGCAGCAGGGCTTCTTTTCGGTGCAGCAGACCTGCCCGCGTTGCCACGGCAGCGGCAAGATGATTTCCGATCCGTGCACCAGCTGTCATGGTCAAGGCCGTGTCGAAGAGCAGAAGACCCTGTCGGTCAAGGTGCCGCCAGGCGTCGACACCGGCGACCGCATTCGTCTGACCGGCGAAGGCGAGGCGGGCACGCTGGGTGGGCCGGCAGGCGACCTGTATGTGGTGGTCAATGTGCGCGAGCACGCGATCTTCCAGCGTGACGGCAAGCACCTGTATTGCGACGTGCCGATCAGCTTTGCCGATGCGGCCTTGGGCGGCGAGCTGGAAGTGCCGACGCTGGATGGTCGGGTTAAGTTGAAAATTCCGGAAGGCACGCAAACCGGCAAGCTGTTCCGTTTGCGTGGCAAAGGCGTGGCGCCGGTGCGCGGCGGTGGTGCGGGCGACCTGATGTGTCGGGTGGCCGTGGAAACGCCAGTGCACCTGGATAAGCGCCAGCGCGAATTGCTGGAAGAATTCCGTCAGTCGCTGGCTGGCGATAGCTCGCACTCGCCGAAGGCCAATGGCTGGTTTGAGGGTGTGAAGCGTTTCTTCGGCGATTTGTAATTCGCAGCTGCGGGTTGCGGGTGGTGGGTCACGGCCTGTCACCCGGAGCGTGCGGCGTTAAGCCTTGGGCTTGGAGCTGAGAGTTATGCAACGTATTGCAGTGATGGGCGCCGCTGGGCGCATGGGCAAAACCCTGATCGAGGCGGTGCAGCAGGCCGCGGATGCGAGCTTGAGCGCGGCGATTGATCGCCCGGACAGCACCCTGGTGGGCGCTGATGTGGGTGAGCTGGCAGGCGTCGGTCGCCTGGGCTTGACCCTTGCGGGTGATTTGCAGGCGGTGGTCGAGCAGTTTGATGTGTTGATCGACTTTACCCATCCGTCAGTCACCCTGAAAAACCTTGAAGTCTGTCGCCGGGCGGGCAAGGCCATGGTGATTGGTACGACCGGTTTTTCCGTGGCTGAAAAGCTGCTGCTGGAGCAGGCTGCCAAGGACATCTCGATCGTGTTTGCCGCCAACTACAGTGTCGGCGTCAACCTATGCCTGAAGCTGCTCGATACCGCGGCGCGGGTGCTGGGCGATGAGGTCGATATCGAAATCATCGAAGCGCACCACCGGCACAAGGTTGATGCGCCATCCGGTACGGCGCTGCGCATGGGTGAAGTGGTGGCCAATGCCTTGGGGCGCGATCTGCAGAAAGTGGCGGTGTATGGCCGTGAAGGCCAGACCGGCGCCCGCGAGCGCGAGACCATTGGCTTTGCAACGGTGCGTGCTGGCGATGAGGTCGGTGACCATACCGTGCTGTTTGCTGCGGATGGCGAGCGGGTGGAAATCACCCATAAAGCCTCCAGCCGAATGACCTTTGCCAAAGGCGCGGTGCGCTCGGCCTTGTGGCTGGATGGGCGTGCGGCGGGCCTCTACGACATGCAGGATGTGCTGGGTTTGCGCTGAGTCACTGAACTAGCTTGTCTTTGGGTTGGACCGCGAGAGGGCTTTCCTGTAAGCTACAGCTTTAGTATGTCCACTAAAAGTTACGCAGAATGAATCAGATAAAGAAGCGGGGTGACGGTTGGTACGTCATCCCGCTTTTTTACAATCTGCGTTTGCTTCACGCTTTGATCGACGGAGGTTTTCTTGAGTAAGCCAGCCATTCTCGCCCTTGCTGATGGCAGCATTTTTCGCGGCGAATCCAT
>NKIE01000554.1 GCA_002256055.1 Pseudomonas sp. PGPPP3
GCCCTGCTACTGGAAGCCTGCGGCTACGACACCAAGGTGTTTGAGTTCGTGTCGCTTGAGCACACCAACAAGAACAAGATGATCCTCGCGGTAAAACGCGCCGAGGCCGGCAATCCGACCGAGCTACTGAGCAAAATCCAGGCAATCAAGGACTTCTACGGCATTCGCGAGCACTGCCTGGAGACCCTGCTTAAGGCCGACACCCTGCTACCTGCCTGACACCACCCTTGAGCTGCACCCAGCGCCCCGGTAACGTGGCGCTCCCTTTCCGGAGAGCCACCATGTCCAGCGTCCGTTTTCTGCTGTTTGCCCTGCTGCCTGTGTTTGCTGGCTGCCAGTCACTGTTCCCGACGGACGAACCTGCCCCCACGCCCGTGGTGCGTCTGCAGGGTGAACTGCACGTGGTGAACAACCGCCTGCAGTTCCGTCCCTGCCAGGAAAAACGCCAGTTCATCCTCGAAGACAGTGGCAACACCGGCTTGCTGCAAGAGGCCGTGACCCTGCTCAAGGGCGGCAAGGACGTACTGTTCGCCGACCTCAGCGGGCGCATGGCGGCCAGCCAGGTAACCGGCACCGACGGACAAATCGAACTGACCAAGCTCTATCGCATCCAGCGTGAAGGCCACGGCTGCGACGACCTCAACTTCAAACGTCAGACCCTGCGCGCCAGCGGCCATGAACCCGAGTGGCGCCTCGACGCCAACAGCCAGGGGCTGATCCTGCAGCGTCCGGGGCAGGCCGACCTGGTCGTGCCGTACCTGGAAGAACAACTGCCCGAAGGCCGCTTCAGCCTGAGCAGCGCCGCCAATGGCCAGCAGCTGGAACTGTGGGTCGCCCCACAGCGCTGCGTCGACAGCATGAGCGGCAGCGTCCAACACTTGCGAGCCGAACTGCGCCTCAACGGTCAAATTCTCAAAGGCTGTGGCGCTTACGGTGGTGCCCGCCAGGACGCCATCGCCCTGCCGGAGGAATAAGCCTACGGCAGCGCCCCCGGGTGAGTCCTATGCTTAGGACAAACACCCGGGAGATTGACCATGCTGCGCATTGCCATCAACGGTTACGGACGCATCGGCCGCGCGCTGGTGCGTGCCCTGTTTGAACGGGGCCTGGAACACAAGATCCATATCGAGGCGATCAACGACCTCAGTGACTTCCCCACCCTCGCCCACCTGACCCGCTTCGACTCGACCTTTGGCCGCTTCAACGGCCAGGTGCTGCTGCATGACGACATCCTGCAGATCCACGGCCAATCCATCCGCCTGCTGCGCGAGCGCGAGCCCGTCAACCTGCCCTGGGACCGCCTGGGCGTCGACCTGGTGCTGGAGTGCAGCGGCAAGCTGAAGAGCCGCCAGCAGGTCGAGCAGCACCTGACCGCCGGTGCGCCACGGGTGCTGCTTTCCCATCCTCTGGAAAGTGCCGACCTCACCGTGGTCTACGGCGTCAATCACGAGCAACTGGGCAGCCAGCAGATCGTCTCCAACGCCTCCTGCACCACCAATTGCCTGGCCCCGCTGGCCATGGTGCTGGATCAGGGGGTGGGCATTCGCCAGGGCCTAATCACCACCGTACACGCCTATACCAACGACCAGAGCCTGCTCGACAAGAGCCACAGCGACCCGTATCGGGCCCGCGCCGCCGCCCTGTCGATGATTCCCACCAGCACTGGCGCAGCGAAAGCCATCGGCCTGGTGCTGCCGCGCCTGGCCGGGCGCCTGGATGGCCTGGCCATTCGCGTACCGACCGCCAACGTCTCGCTGCTCGACCTGACCTTCACCAGCGAACGCCCCACCTCTGTCGAGGCCATCAACGCCGGCCTGCAGGAGAGCGCAAAAACCCTGCCCTTGGGCGTGCTGGAGTGCAACGAACTGCCGCTGGTGTCCTGCGACTTCAATGGCTATCCAGCCTCCTGCGTGGTCGACCTCAACCACACCCGCGTGCAGGGCGAACTGGTCAAGGTGCTGGCCTGGTACGACAACGAATGGGCCTTCGCCAACCGCATGCTGGATGTCATCGTCGCCTGGCTGCGGCCGTGATAACAGCCCCCGCCGCGCCGCTCGGCTCTAATCCCCCGGCATAACCGCCCGCCCCAAGGGCGGCGCCACCCAGGTGCC
>NKIE01000555.1 GCA_002256055.1 Pseudomonas sp. PGPPP3
GCCTGGCAATGCCGGTAGTACTGCTCGCCAATATCGGTCAGCGACAGCTTGCGCGTGCTGCGTTGCAGCAGGCGCGCACCGAGGCGTGCTTCCAGTTCGGCCAGGCGCCGCGACAGGCGCGACTTGGGGATGCCCAGCAGGCGCCCGGCGGCAGCAAAGCCGCCGGCGTCGACCACTTTGGCGAAATAGTAGAGATCGTTGAGGTCTTGCATGGCGGCCATCGTCCTGTCAGTGGGACTAACTATCACATTTTTCCTGACTAATCGGCTATTGGTTCTATCGGTAAGCTTTGTCTCACTTGATCGCCACCCTGCGATCCCTACTCAAGGAGACAGCCATGAAACTCTTGCACCTCGACTCCAGCATCCTCGGTGACGCTTCCGCCTCGCGCCAACTCAGCCACAGCGTGGTTGCCGCCTGGCTGGCCGCCGAGCCAACGGCCAGCCTGAGTTACCGCGACCTGGCGGCGGACGCCCTGAGCCATTTCTCGGCGGCCAGCCTAGTCGCGGCCGGTACGGCCACTGAGCTGCGCGATGCGGCGCAGCAGCACGAAGCCGAACTGGCCGAGTCGACTCTGCAGGAGTTCCTCGCCGCCGATGCCATCGTCATCGCCGCACCGATGTACAACTTCAGTGTGCCAAGCCAGCTGAAAGCCTGGATCGATCGCATCTCGGTAGCCGGCAAAACCTTCACCTACGACGAGAACGGCCCCAAAGGCCTAGCGGGCGGTAAGAAGGTGGTAATCGTCTCCACCGCCGGCGGCTTGCACGCCGGTCAACCGAGCGGCGTCGGCCATGAAGACTATCTGCAGGTGGTACTGCGCTTCCTCGGCATTACCGATATCGAAGTCGTGCGCGCTCAGGGCCTGGCTTACGGCGAAGCACCGCGCGCGGCCGCCCTGAGTGCCGCGCAAGAGCAGATTGCCGCCTACTTCGCGCTTGCCACGGCCTGAGTATTTAGCCGTCATAAAAACGCCCCGCAATTGCGGGGCGTTTTTATGACGGGCAGCGTATCTGGCAGGCTTAGACGATCACGCCCTGGCTGCGCAGGTAGTCGTCGTAGGTGCCGCTGAAGTCGGTGATGCCGTTAGGCGACAACTCGATGATGCGCGTCGCTAGGGAGCCCACGAACTCACGGTCATGGCTGACGAAGATCAGCGTGCCTGGGTAGTTTTCCAGCGCCAGGTTGAGCGCCTCGATGGATTCCATGTCCAAGTGGTTGGTGGGTTCGTCCATGACCAGCACGTTGGGTTTTTGCAGAATCAGCTTGCCGAACAGCATGCGGCCCTGTTCACCACCGGAGATAACCTTGACCGACTTGAGGATTTCGTCGTTGGAGAACAGCATGCGCCCGAGCGTGCCGCGCACCATCTGCTCGCCCTGGGTCCACTGGCCCATCCAGTCGAACAGGCTGCAGTCGTCTTCAAAGTCATGGGCGTGGTCCTGGGCGTAGTAGCCAAGTTCCGCGCTTTCAGTCCACTTCACCGAGCCGGCATCCGGGGTCAATTCGCCCACCAGGGTGCGCAGCAGGGTGGTTTTGCCGATACCGTTCGGGCCGATGATGGCCACGCGCTCGCCGGCCTCCACGGTGAAGCTGAAGTTCTTGATGGTCTGCTCGAAACGGATGAACGGGCTAATCCGGCTGGACGGTTTGACCTCGGCCAGCTGGATCTTGTCGATCTGCTTGGCGCGCGAGGTGGCCTGCTTGGCTTTCGAGGCGTTGGCCGAGAAGCGGCTGACGAAGGATTGCAGTTCGTTGATCTGCGCTTTCTTCTTGGCGTTGTCCGACAGCAGTTGCTCACGCGACTGGGTGGCGGCGGTCATGTACTCGTCGTAGTTGCCCGGGAACAGACGCAGCTCGCCGTAGTCCAGGTCGGCCATGTGGGTGCAGACCGAGTTGAGGAAGTGACGGTCGTGAGAAATGATGATCATGGTGCTGTTGCGCTGGGTCAGGATGTTTTCCAGCCAGCGGATGGTGTTGATGTCCAGGTGGTTGGTCGGTTCGTCCAACAGCAACACTTCCGGGTCGGAGAACAGTGCCTGGGCCAGCAGTACACGCAGTTTCCAGCCAGGCGACACTTCACTCATCGGGCCAAAATGCTGCTCGATG
>NKIE01000556.1 GCA_002256055.1 Pseudomonas sp. PGPPP3
CTTCTCGGGGCCAGCCAGGGAGATGGCGCCGAGGGATTCCGGCTCGTCGCACTCGCCGTCGCCCATAAAGCACCAGACCTTCTGCTTGCCGGCTGGGATAAAGCCGCGTGCTTCCAGGTACTTCATAAAGCGCGCCTGGTAGATCGCCTGAATCGGACCGAGACCCATGGACACTGTCGGGAATTGCCAGAAATCGGGCATCAGCCAAGGGTGCGGGTACGAGGACAGGCCGTTGCCGTCCACTTCCTGGCGGAAGTTGTTCATCTGCTCTTCAGTGATGCGGCCTTCCATAAAGGCGCGAGCGTAAACGCCGGGTGAGGCGTGGCCCTGGAAGAAAATCAGGTCACCGCCATGCTCCTCGGTGGGCGCCTGGAAAAAGTAGTTGAAGCCGATGTCATACAGGGTTGCTGAGGAGGCGAAGCTGGAGATGTGGCCGCCCAAATCGGAGTCTTTCAGGTTGGTGCGCATCACCATGGCCAGCGCGTTCCAGCGCACCAGCGAGCGAATGCGGCGTTCCATAAACAGGTCGCCAGGCATGCGTGCTTCGTGGGTGAGCGGAATGGTGTTGCGGTAGGGTGTAGTGATCGCATACGGCAGCTGTGAGCCACTGCGGGTGGCCAACTCGCCCATACGGGTCATCAGGTAATGGGCGCGATCTTCGCCCTCTTTGTCGAGGACGGATTCCAGGGCGTCCAGCCATTCCTGGGTTTCGACGGGATCGAGGTCTTGCATGGCTTGCTCCAGGGCTCAAAGGCTTCCAGAATCGGAGGCCTGGGTTCGCAGCAGGCCTTGTGGGCCGTGCGCGTAAATTCTTGGGTGTGCCGGAGGGTCGACCGGCTTTTGTAGTTTTACTACATTGCGACGGTCATTTCAGCTCTTTTGGCACATTCTTTAGTAGTAAAACTACAGAAAGATGTCGGCGTGTTTATCGCCCGCACGACATGCTTGCCGCCACTTGTTTCGGCGCTCTCGCCAAAAGGATAGACCATGAGCCTGCCCCCGCTGACCACGCTGCCCGCCACCCTGCAGGGCCTTGCCGCCCGTGCGCAAACGGCTTGGCCGGCGGCCGTGGAGGCGCTTGCTGGACGCTGCACCGAGCGTTTCGCCCGTTGGCCAGCGGCGCGCCTGGAGTGCCTGGGGCGGGTGTTTGCGGCCAGCGATTTCGTTTTCGAACAGGCCATGCGCGATCCGCTGATGCTGCTTGATCTGGCTGATTCCGGTGAGCTGGAGCGCAGCCTGACGGCGGGCGAATTGCGCGCCCAGTTGCAGGTGGCGGTGGATGCCTGTGGTGATGAAGATGAGCTGGGTCGCAGCCTGCGCCGCCTGCGCAATCGCCAGCAGACCCGTATCATCTGGCGCGATGTCTGCCGCCTGACTGACCTGCGTGAGACCTGTAACGACCTCACCCTGCTGGCCGAAGCCTGCATCGATCTGGCCTATGGCTGGCTGTATGCGCGCCATTGCACCCAATACGGCACGCCCATCGGCGCGCGCAGTGGCTTGCCTCAGCACTTGGTGGTGCTTGGGATGGGCAAGTTGGGCGCCCATGAGCTCAATCTGTCGTCGGACATCGACCTGATCTTCGCCTTCGCCGAGGGCGGCGAAACCGACGCGGCCAAGCGGCCGCTGGATAACCAGGAGTTTTTCATCCGCCTCGGTCAGCGCCTGATCAAGGCGCTGGATGCGATCACCGTCGACGGCTTTGTCTTTCGCGTCGATATGCGCCTGCGCCCCTACGGTTCGTCCGGGCCGTTGGTGTTCAGCTTCAACGCCCTGGAGCAGTACTACCAGGACCAGGGTCGCGACTGGGAACGCTACGCGATGATCAAGGCGCGGGTGGTGGCCGGCGACCAGCAGGCCGGCAAGCGTCTGCTGGAAATGCTGATGCCGTTCGTTTATCGGCGCTATCTGGACTTCTCCGCCATCGAAGCGCTGCGGGCAATGAAGCAGCTGATCCAGCAGGAGGTGCGGCGCAAGGGCATGGCCGCGAACATCCAGCTGGGCTCAGGCGGCATTCGTGAAGTCGAGTTTATTGCCCAGGCCTTCCAACTGATCCACGGCGGCCGCGACCTCAGCCTGCAACAACGCCCGCTGCTCAAGGTGCTCGG
>NKIE01000557.1 GCA_002256055.1 Pseudomonas sp. PGPPP3
CTGCACACAAAGCCAAGCTGACCTTTGTCAGTACGTGCCAAATCAACCTCAATTTGAACCTGAATATCGCTGGCCAGGGTGATATTGGCGAGGAAGGGATGGGCGTCATCGCCGCTCCAGCCAGCCGGAGTACGGACCAGCAGTCCTTTGAGCGACAGGTCAAGAAGCTCCACTTCCCAACGATGTGGACCTTGCAGCAGCTCGGTGGCAGCATCGAAGGCGATGCGCTGAAAGCGCCGGCGGTTGTTGACGGTATCGCTCATGGGAAACTCCTGTCTAGTTAGGCTAACTATAGCCTGCCTGCCAAAATTTTCGTCAGGCAACGTTAGTCTGCCCCTCGACAACGGGGCACATGCCACAGACTTTTATGGGTGGGGGTGGAAGAGTTTAAATTTTCCAGTGGGCAGCATTGCAGGCAGATTGAGCGTGCTAAGAACTTATCAGCCAGCTGCGGGATTCTGCGCTGTTGATATGCCATTATCCCAAAGCGCTGCCTAGATCTGTGCCTGCAGGTAGTTTTCAAGGCCGATTTGGTTAATCAGCCGTAGCTGAACCTCAAGCCAGTAAGCATGGTCTTCCTCTGTATCCTTGAGCTGCGCGAGGAGAATGTCGCGACTTTGATAGTCCTGATGCTGCTCGCAGAGGGTAATACCCTTGCTCAGGGCAGCACGCACTTCGTACTCCAGAGCCAGATCGAGCTTGAGCATCTCCGGCACTGTACGACCAAATATGAATGGATTGGGAGCCATATCCGGCTCGCCTTCCAAAAAGAGAATGCGCCGCAACAGTGCATCAGCATGTTGAGTTTCCTCCTCCATCTCATGGCTGATACGGGCGTATAGCTTGGAAAGCCCAAGATCCTCATACAGACGCGAATGGACAAAATACTGATCCCGAGCGGCCAACTCACCCTTGAGCAGCATCTTTAGATACTCGACAACCTCAGCATGGCCTTTCATCCGGCGACTCCTTGAGCGCGCAATAAGAATACACATGCTCTGCGCAGCCGATGCACGGGTCAAGCGAAACGCCACCGGCTCAGTGCGGCTCATTATTTTCAGGCAATAAAAAGCCGGGCGCTAGGCCCGGCTTTTTATTCAGACTGACGTCTTACTCGGCGGAAACAGCTTCGCCACCGACTGGACGATCAACCAGCTCGACATACGCCATTGGCGCATTGTCGCCAGCGCGGAAACCGCACTTGAGGATACGCAGGTAGCCGCCCTGACGGGTGGCGTAGCGCTTGCCCAGATCATTGAACAGCTTACCAACCATAGCTTTCGAACGAGTACGGTCGAAAGCCAGACGACGGTTTGCAACGCTATCAATTTTAGCCAAGGTGATCAGCGGCTCGGCAACGCGACGCAGTTCTTTGGCCTTAGGCAGGGTAGTTTTGATCAGCTCGTGCTCAAACAGCGACACCGCCATGTTTTGAAACATGGCTTTACGATGCGCGCTGGTGCGGTTGAGGTGACGACCACTCTTACGATGACGCATGGTTCAATTCCTTACCAAACTCACGTTCGGTGATTACGACGATCAGGCCGTAGCCTTTTCGTCTTTCTTAAGACTTGCCGGCGGCCAGTTGTCGAGGCGCATACCGAGGGACAGACCGCGCGAGGCCAGAACGTCTTTGATCTCAGTCAGAGACTTCTTGCCCAGGTTCGGCGTCTTCAACAACTCTACTTCGGTGCGCTGAATCAGATCGCCGATGTAGTAGATGTTTTCTGCCTTCAGGCAGTTGGCCGAACGAACGGTCAGCTCAAGATCATCAACCGGGCGCAACAGGATCGGATCGATCTCGTCTTCCTGCTCGATAACCACTGGCTCACTGTCACCTTTGAGGTCGACGAACGCGGCCAACTGCTGTTGCAGAATGGTCGCGGCACGGCGGATAGCCTCTTCCGGATCCAGAGTACCGTTGGTCTCCAGGTCAATAACCAGCTTGTCCAGGTTAGTACGCTGTTCAACGCGGGCGTTTTCAACAACATAGGCAATGCGGCGAACCGGGCTGAACGAAGCATCAAGCTGCAAGCGACCAATGCTACGGCTTTCATCTTCATCGCTCTGACGA
>NKIE01000558.1 GCA_002256055.1 Pseudomonas sp. PGPPP3
AGGCCACGCCGGCGCGAGTGGCGAGGAACATACCGACCAGCGAGGTGATCAGCATCAACACCACCACCCGCGGCTTGGTCAGTTCCAGATAATCGCGCCAGCTGGCGTGCTCTTGCTGGGTGCCGAGTAGAGTAGCCATAGCGGTCTCTCCTTATTGTTATGCGTACGGCAGCTGGGCGCTGCGCGTCGGGTCCTGCGAGCTGCGTTCGGGCGTCGCAGCCACGGCCATGACCGAGGCTCTGCGTAGACGATAGTTGATAGAAACCAAGGTCATCAGCAGCACGGCACCACCGATGTTATGGGCGACGGCTACCGCCAGTGGCAGCTGCAACAGCACGTTGCTAATGCCCAGGCTGATCTGCACGGCC
Source organism: Pseudomonas sp. PGPPP3 (assembly GCA_002256055.1). Taxonomy (GTDB): domain Bacteria; phylum Pseudomonadota; class Gammaproteobacteria; order Pseudomonadales; family Pseudomonadaceae; genus Aquipseudomonas. Next base: position 369 of record NKIE01000558.1, read on the forward strand.
AGCGCCAGCAGCAACAGCGCGGCCAGACGCGCCTGACCATGGCGCTTGAGCTGCCAAGCCAAGAGCAGCAGCACCAGCGCCACCAGCACGGCGCCGAGGCGATGAGTCATATGAATGGCGGTGCGCGCATCGCTGTCGAGCTGACCGCCGAGGTAATTGGGGCCGATGTGCTGAGTCAGGTGGAAGCCGTTGGCAAAATCCATCGTCGGCCACCACTGGCCATGGCAAGTCGGCAGATCGATACAGGCCACCGCCGCGTAGTTACTGCTAACCCAGCCGCCGAGGGCAATCTGACCGATCACCAGCAGCAGGCCCAACGCCGCCAGGCGACGCAGGCGAACACTTAACTCGGGCAGCGCGGGCCAGCGGGCGGACAGCCGCAAAGTCAGTAACAGCAGCAAACTCAAGGTCGCGAAACCGCCGAGCAGGTGTGCGGTCACCACCTGAGGCCAGAGCTTGAGGGTCACCGTCCACATGCCAAACGCCGCCTGCAGGGTCACCAGCCCCAGCAGCAGCAACGGCAGTTTCAGCGGTTGGCCGGGTTCACGGCGGCGCCGTAGGGCCTGAATCGCCAGGGCCAGAATCAGCAGGCCGAGGCTCCCGGCAAAGTAGCGATGGACCATCTCGTTCCAGCCCTTGTGCGCCTCGACCGGCGCCTGCGGGTAATGCTGCTCGGCATGGGCCAACTGCTCGGCGCTCTGCGGCACGCCGATAAACCCATAACAGCCGGGCCAATCCGGACACCCAAGGCCGGCATGGGTGAGGCGCGTGTAAGCACCCAACATCACCACCAGCAGAGCCAGTGCGGTGGCAAACAGGGCAAGGCGATATCCAGGCTTGGCCATATAGCTTCCTTAACCGATATTCGACAGCTTCAGCAGCAGGCGCAGGTCATTGAGGATCTGCTTGCCATTGGCCGTGGCGTCATAGCGCAGCACCAGGTTGCCGTGGGGGTCGATGATCCATAGCTGCGCCGCCGGATCGCCATGGCGCAGGCGGTCATGCTGCTGGCGGTCGAGGGCCAAGCGAGCGAGTTGCGGGTATTCCGTCTGCAGCTGGTTCTGCAGGTGTGGCGCCAGCGGCTCGGCACTGGCCAGGGCATGGCTGGCGCGCCCCGCCTCACGGCCGAGACCGATCTGGATCTGCCGGGCCAGATACACCAGTTGCTGGCAATCGCGCTGGCAGCTGGCCGGGGCCGTGACCAGCAGTTGCCAGCGGGTTTCCGCCGCGGCCACCCCCAGCTCGGCGCGACTCTGGCCATTGCCGATCAGCTCGCCATGATAATTACGGCTTTCTGGCACCCAGAATTGCCATTTATACATGGCAGTCGCCAGCAGGATCGGCCCGATGGTGGCCGCCAGCAGCAAGAGCAATTGCAGGCGCCCACGACGCCCCTGAGTTTTAGCGTGACTGACAGACTGCATCGGACTGCTCCTTGGCATTACGGATACCGAAATAGATAAACAAACAGGCCAGCGCCACTGCCAGGGCAAACCACTGCACCGCATAGCCCAGGTGTTTCTCCGGGCCCATGGCTACGACCGCCCACTCCGCCTGATAGGCCGCCGGCCCCGGCAACAGGCGCAACTCATAGGGCCAACCGGCGCGCCCCAATTGCCGCCACAGGGCACCCGCATCAACGCGGGTCAGCAGTTGCGGCCAGGCATTGCCCGGCTGGTCGGCCTGCAACTGAAAACTTTCCCC
>NKIE01000559.1 GCA_002256055.1 Pseudomonas sp. PGPPP3
GACATCATCCCGCTGATGGCCGCGGGCAAAATCCTGCCGTACCTCGACATCCCCTTCCAGCATGCCAGCCCGAAAGTGCTCAAGGCGATGAAACGCCCAGCCTTCGAAGACAAGACCCTGGCGCGGATCAAGAACTGGCGCGAAATCTGCCCGCAGTTGACCATCCGCTCGACCTTTATCGTCGGCTTCCCTGGCGAAACCGAGGAAGATTTCCAATACCTGCTCAACTGGCTGACCGAAGCCCAGCTCGATCGCGTGGGCTGCTTCCAGTACTCCCCGGTTGAAGGTGCTCCGGCCAATGATCTGGACCTGGACGTCGTCCCAGACGACATCAAGCAAGATCGTTGGGACCGTTTTATGGCCCACCAACAGGCCATCAGTACTGCTCGCCTGCAGCTGAAGATCGGCCAGGAAATCGAAGTGCTGATCGACGAAGTCGACGATCAGGGCGCCGTCGGCCGCTCCCATGCCGACGCCCCGGAAATCGACGGCAGTGTGTTTATCAACAGCACCGACATGAAGCCGGGCGACAAGATCCGCGTACGGGTGGTGGATGCCGACGAATACGACCTCTGGGCCGAAGTGATCTAAGCGCACCGTTCTAAACGCTGCATAAGAAAGGCCCGTCACCCGTGGTGACGGGCCTTTCTTGCATCTGGGTGCCGCACAGGTAAACCCAGCAACCGGCGAGGGCCTGACGAATCGGTTAGCATGGCGGCGTTTATTGCACGCAGGCACACCCATGTCTTACAGCGTTACCCCGGTTGGTTTTGTCCGCTCCTGCTTCAAGGAGAAGTTCGCCATTCCCCGCCAACCGCAGCTGGCCCCCGCCGCCCGCGGCGTGCTGGAACTGGTCGCGCCCTTCGACCAGCCACAGGCCATCGAAGGCCTGGAGCAGGTCAGCCACGTCTGGCTGCTGTTTCTCTTTCATCAGGCCCTGGAAAGCCAGCCGCGCCTCAAGGTGCGCCCACCGCGCCTGGGCGGCAACCAGTCTGTCGGCGTGTTTGCCACGCGCTCAACGCACCGACCCAATGGCATCGGCCAGTCGGTAGTCAAACTGGAGAAGGTAGAACCTGGACGCCTATGGCTGTCGGGCATCGACTTACTCGACGGCACACCGGTGCTCGATTGTGTGACGACGGCGGTCAACCAGATTGCCGCTGATGCCCCGACCCTGATCCCCGTCAGTTGGCGCGACGAGGCCCTTAGCGCTGCGCACGCGCACGCCCTGCGCCTGCAGGAGCCACTGGTGGCGCTGATCGAGCAATGCCTGGCGCAAGACCCGCGTCCAGCCTACCAGCAACCGACGCCCGAGCGCCGCTACGGCACCCGCCTCTGGGACCTGGACGTGCACTGGCATTACCCGCAGCCGGGGCAGATTTGTGTGCTGGACGTGCAACTCGCCTAATTACCCGCGCCATAAACAACAAACCCGCCAGCTGGCGGGTTTGTTGTTTATGCAATCGGCTTACTTCTCAACGAAGGCACGCTCGATCAGGTAATCGCCTGGCTCGCCCATGCGCGCGGAGATCTTCAGGCCGAAGCTGTCCAGCACTTCGCTGGTCTCGTCGAGCATGCTCGGGCTGCCGCAGATCATCGCGCGGTCATCCTGCGGGTTGATCGGTGGCAGACCGATATCGCTGAACAGCTTGCCGCTGCGCATCAGATCGGTCAGACGGCCCATGTTCTCGAAGGGCTCGCGCGTCACGGTCGGGTAGTAGATGAGTTTTTCCTTCAGCGCATCACCGAAGAACTCGTTCTGTGGCAGGTGTTCGGTGATGAACTCGCGGTAGGCGACTTCGTTCACGTAGCGTACGCCGTGAATCAGGATGACTTTTTCGAAACGCTCATAGGTTTCCGGATCTTGGATCACGCTCATGAACGGCGCGAGGCCGGTGCCGGTGCTGAGCAGATACAGGTGCTTGCCAGGCAGCAGGTCATCCAGCACCAGAGTACCGGTGGGCTTCTTGCTGATGACGATCTCGTCGCCTTCCTTGAGGTGCTGCAACTGCGAGGTCAGCGGGCCGTTCTGCACCTTGATACTGAAGAACTCCAGATG
>NKIE01000560.1 GCA_002256055.1 Pseudomonas sp. PGPPP3
GCGTCGTGTGCCTGCGCTGCGGCCTGCGCGCCTTCGGGCGGCCGGGCGGCGCTCATGCGCCGGCCTCCACGCGCCGGAAGCTGCGCGCACGCAGGCCGTAGACCAGCGCCAGCAGGCCGTCGCTGGCCGATTCCAGCGCGCTGGCCAGGTCGGTGGCCAGCATCAGTGCGGCGGCGTCCTTCAGCTCGTGGGCCAGCGCGCGGCGGGCGCTGCGCAGCAGCTCGTCGCAGCGGCGTTCGGCCTGCAGCCCGCGCCAGGTGGCGGCCACAAATTCATCGTGGTCGGCGGCCTCGCTGGCGTCGCCAAAGGTCAGAGCCACGGCCAGCGCCTTGACATGGTCTTGCGTGGCGCCCAGCACCGCGTCGGCCAGGGCCTGCAGCGCGTCGCGGCAGCGCTGGCCCCAGCCGTGGAAGTGGCCGTCGGCGATCAGGCTGATCAGGAAGGCGGCCTCTTCCAACGCGTCGGCCACGTCGTCGCTGCGCTCGATCAGCACCACCAGCGGCTGCCATTGCGGCGAGCGCTCGGCCTGCTCGCGCGAGCGCATCACCAGGTGGTCGGCCTGGCGCTCCCAGGCCTTGGCGCGGGTGGCCAGGGCGTTGGCGGCCTCGGGGTCGCGGTGGGCGCCATGGGCCAGGCCGTCGCGCAGGGCCTGGGCCAGCGCGTGCACCAGGCCGGCGTGTTCCTGCAGCAGTGCCAGCTCGGTGTGTCGGCCATGCAGCGCGCGGGCCAGCAGCAGCCGGGTCTCGTCGGCCACCAGGGCCATCGGCTGCTGCCGCTGGGCGGCGTCGGCGGCCAGCACCAGCACCTGCAGCAGCAGGGCGCGGGTGGGCTCGGCGCCCATCACCTCGTCCAGCCGGTCGCCCAGGTGGAAGCTGCCGCTGCCCTGCTCGGCCATGGCCTGCCACAGCAGGCGCTCGCCGCCGGCGGCCAGCCAGGCCATGTGGCCGCAGCCGCGGCGGGCGGCCTCGGTCAGCACGGACACGGCGCCGGCCTTGTCGATGAAGGGCAGCAGGCGCTTGCGGGCGCGGTTCCAGTCGATCAGGAAGACGATGCGCGCGGCCAGGCCTTCCAGCTGGGCCAGCAGCTGGGGCTCGTCGGCAGCCTCGAAGCGGGCGATGCCGACCTGGTAATCCTGGCCGTCGTTCAAGCCCTCGGCGCGGCGGGCCTGCACGGCGCCCCAGTGCGCGCCCAGCTCGGCCAGCAGGCCCTGGAAGAAGGCAAAGCGCTGGCGGTGCAGGTCGCTGTAGGTCAGCGTGGTGACGCGGTCCTCCACCTGCAGCACCAGCACATGGGCGTCGTTGGTGCCGATGTCGTTCTGGATCAGCAGCCGCGCGCCGTCGCGGGTGGCGGCGGTGTCCAGGCCGGGGTGGTCGAGCTTGGCGGCGCGGGTGCGGGCGATGCCGCGCATGAAGGCGGCGATGCGCGCGCGGTCCTGCTGGCCGGCCTCGCCCTCGGCCAGCTGCCAGGTGTGGGCGCCGTCCACCAGCTCGGTGGCCAGGCGGGCGGCCAGCTGGTTGAGCGCCTTGTGCAGGTCCATCACCAGCAGGTGCAGGCTGTCGCCGGCCTCGCGCCGGCCGTGGGTGAGGGCGGCCAGGTGCAGCGTGCTGCCCACCCGTTCGGCGGCGCCGGGCAGGGCGTTGAGCCAGGGCGCGTCGCTGCTGCCGGCCAGGCCGGCAGCGGCGATTTCGCGCGCCAGGTCGGGCGCCGGTGTGGCGGGGGCGTCGGCGTGGGCGGCGGCGGTCTGCAGCACGGTCAGGCCGAGCTTGAGGCGGTCGTTGGCCGTCAGCGCGGCGCGCACGCGCGAGGGCGCCAACAACGAAGCCGCGCCCAGTGAGGCGACGGCGGCAGTTTTTTCCATGGTGGCTTCCCGGGCGCCTGGGATGGCGCCGCTGTGCGGCGAGTCTTGGCCTGGCCTGTGACCGGCCGGTGACCGTGGCCGCCCCGCTGCACGCCAGTTTGAGCCGGATCAAGCCGCCTGCAGGCCGCGACCGGCGCGACACCCGACCGACACGCGGCCGTGGCCTGGCCGTGTTATCCATCGGGTATT
>NKIE01000561.1:0-668 GCA_002256055.1 Pseudomonas sp. PGPPP3
TGCATCGTCGGGGAGGGCTCCTGAGGGTTGCGCGGCATGCTAGGGGGCGGGGGGGGGGCTGTCAAGGCAAGTGCCTTGGGTGCTTGCGCAGCGTTGGTAGCTTGCGTACAATCGCGGCCCCTGAACTTCCCTGGGCATTACCTGCCTTACGCAATTGCAAGGGCGTCCTTCCGGCCCCAAGCAGCCATGCCAGCCGACGACTATTCCTATAAAGCGCTGGGTGAGCAGGATTAACGGAGCAAAATTATGTACGCAGTAATTGTTACCGGTGGCAAGCAATACAAAGTTGCCGAAGGCGAATACCTGAAAATTGAAAAGCTCGAGCTGGCCGTTGGCGAAGCCGTGAATTTCGACCGCGTTCTGTTGGTTGCCAATGGCGACGACGTGAAAATCGGCGCACCTGTTGTTGAAGGCGCCAAGGTTGTGGCTGAAGTGATTGCCCAAGGCCGTCATGACAAAGTCACCATCATCAAGTTCCGTCGTCGTAAGCACCACATGAAGCGTCAGGGCCACCGTCAGTGGTACACCGAGATCAAAATCACCGGTATTCAGGCTTAATCTTTCTCGCCTGATCCACAATTTGGAGTATTGAACTCATGGCACACAAAAAAGCTGGTGGTAGTACCCGCAACGGTCGCGACTCAGAAGCCAAACGCCTTGGCGTGAAG
>NKIE01000561.1:678-2045 GCA_002256055.1 Pseudomonas sp. PGPPP3
GTACGGCGGCCAGGTTATCAAGGCTGGTAACATCATCGTGCGTCAGCGCGGCACCCAATTCCACGCTGGTTACGGCGTTGGTATGGGTAAAGATCACACCCTGTTCGCTAAAGTCGAAGGCGTGATCAAGTTTGAAGTTAAAGGCGCCTTCGGTCGTCGTTACGTGAGCGTTGTCGCGGCTTAATCGCGAGAGTGCTGCAAAAGCCCTGTCTTGCGACGGGGCTTTTTTGTTTCTGTATCCTGTGTTCACTGTTTTATTCTGCCCGCTGTTGCGGCGGGAGGCGTAGCCCATGAAATACGTCGATGAAGTATCGATTTTTGTAAAAGCTGGTGATGGCGGCAATGGTTGCATGAGTTTCCGCCGCGAGAAGTTCATCGAGAATGGTGGGCCGAACGGTGGTGATGGTGGTGATGGCGGCTCCGTGTATATGGTGGCCGACGAGAACCTCAACACCCTGGTCGACTATCGCTATACCCGCCGCTTCGATGCTGAGCGTGGCTCCAATGGCGGCAGTACCGATTGCACGGGGCGCAAGGGTGAAGAGCTGGTGCTGCGCGTGCCAGTCGGCACCACGGTGATTGATGCGGGTACTCAGGAAGTGATTGGCGACCTGACCAAGGCGGGCCAGCGCTTGCTGGTGGCCCATGGTGGTTGGCATGGTCTGGGCAACACCCGTTTCAAATCGAGTACCAACCGCGCGCCGCGTCAAACCACGCTGGGCAAGCCGGGCGAGTCCCGCGACCTCAAGCTGGAATTGAAAGTGCTGGCAGATGTCGGTCTGCTGGGCTTGCCGAATGCGGGCAAAAGCACCTTTATTCGCTCCGTGTCGGCCGCCAAGCCGAAGGTGGCGGATTATCCGTTTACCACCCTGGTGCCGAACCTGGGTGTGGTCAGCGTTGATCGCTACAAAAGCTTCGTGGTGGCGGATATTCCGGGCTTGATCGAGGGTGCCTCCGATGGCGCCGGTCTGGGAATTCGCTTCCTCAAGCATTTGGCGCGTACCCGTTTGCTGTTGCACCTGGTCGATATGGCGCCGCTGGACATGAGCGACCCGACTGAGGCGGCAGTGACCATCGTTGATGAGCTGACCAAGTTCAGCCCGGCGTTGGCCGACCGCGATCGCTGGTTGGTGCTGAACAAGTCCGACCAGATCCTCGAAGAAGAGCAGGAGGCGCGGGTCAAGGAAATCACTGATGCTCTGGACTGGCAGGGTCCTGTGTATGTGATCTCGGCCATTGCTGGCGAGGGTACGGAAAAGCTGTGCTACGACATCATGCGTTACCTCGAAGAGCGCGCCTTGCGTCTGGCTGAAGAGCCGCAGTACGCCAAGGACCTCGCTGAGTTGGATCGGCGCATCGAAGATGAG
>NKIE01000562.1:0-433 GCA_002256055.1 Pseudomonas sp. PGPPP3
TCGGCGGCGCTGGGTTGGGTTGTTCAGGATGAGGCGCAGCGCGATACCTTGTATCAGCGCATCGACCAGGTTGTGCAGCGCCTGTTGAATGATTTTGCTGATGATCCGGCCATTTTTGCCGAGTTGCTGGCCGAGTTTGTCGCCTTTACCGGCGATGAGCGCCGGCGCAGCGATCTGCTGGAACAGCGTACCCGTGATGCCGAAGAAGGGCGGGCAAAGTCCGAGCTGGCACGTCAGCAGGTCGAGCAGGCCCTGAACCAGCGCTTGCTGGGCAAGACGCTGCCCGAGGCTGTGGTGCGTTTGCTGCAGGAGGCCTGGAGCAAGGTGCTGATGCTCACGTGCCTCAAGCACGGCGTGGAGTCCGCACAGTGGCAAGCTGTGCTGGTTACCATGGATGAGTTGGTGTGGAGCGTGGAGCCCCAGGACGATCCCC
>NKIE01000562.1:443-2044 GCA_002256055.1 Pseudomonas sp. PGPPP3
TTGGAGCTGGTGCCGGGACTGTTGAGAAGTTTGCGTGAAGGGCTGGACAGCGCGGGGATTGATCCCTTCGTTACCAGTGAGTTCTTCACCCGTCTGGAAGTCTTGCATGTGCAGGCCTTCCAGCGTTTCAAACGTGCCATGCCGGCCGTTGTTGAAAGTGCTGAAGCCAGTGTGCCGACGCTGGCGGAGGAAGCTGTGCAGGTGTTGCCAGCGGCCGACGTGGCCAGTGTGTTGCCGCTGCTGGAGCTGCCAGCCAGCGCCGAGTTGGAACCGGCTGACGAGCCGGCGATGGTTGAGGTGGTCGAGGAAATTATCCTGTTGGCACCTGGCGAGCGGCGCGATCAGGAAGTGGACGCGCATCTGGCTGACGATGATGAGGCCTTGCAGCAGGTTGATGGCTTGCGGGTGGGTAGCTGGGTCGAGTTTCAGGAAGATGAGGAGCACAAGCTGCGCTGCAAGTTGGCGGCGGTGATCAAACCCACTGGCAAGTTCATCTTCGTTAATCGCACCGGTATGAAAGTGCTGGAGAAAACCCGCATGGGGTTGGCGGTGGAGTTTCGCCGTAATGCTATCCGTCTTCTCGATGATGCCCTGCTGTTTGATCGCGCTCTGGAGTCGGTGATCGGTAATCTGCGGCGCCTGAAGGCGACCTGAGTGTTGGTGCGCGTTTTGCGACGCCCGGCCTTGGCCGGGCGTTGTCGTTTATAGGGTGCGCTACAATCGCCGGCAGGCTGTTAAAGTAAGTGCTCAGAGGGTTTTTAATGCTGCTGGATCCTGTCACTGGCTGGTTCGCTGGGGTGCATCATTGCCCATCGACGCATTGCAACGAGCGTCCGCAAGGGGAAATTTCCCTCCTGGTGCTGCACAACATCAGCCTGCCTCCGGGGCAGTTTGGTACAGGCAAGGTGCAGGCGTTTTTTACCTCGGGATTGGACCCCGCCGAGCACGCGTATTTTGCCGGTATTGCGGATATGCGGGTGTCGGCGCACTTCTTTATCGAGCGTGACGGCCAGGTCAGCCAGTTTGTTTCCTGCTTGCAGCGGGCCTGGCACGCCGGCGTGTCGAACTTTGCCGGGCGCGAGAACTGCAATGATTTCTCCCTCGGCATTGAGCTCGAGGGCACCGATGATCTGCCGTACAGCGATGCGCAATATGACGCCTTACTGGCGTTGGTACGGCAGCTGTTAGCGGCCTACCCGGCACTCAGTATCGAGCGCATCTGCGGCCACAGTGATATAGCCCCAGGTCGCAAGACCGATCCCGGCCCGGCCTTTGACTGGTCACGTTTGCGCGCGGCGTTGTTGGGTACTTCAGTGGCTGTGAACAGCCCTATCAAGGAGTAAGTGATGAGTTTTTTGGTGCTATTGCTGGCTGTGTGGGTCGAGAAGTTTTCTGCCGGCAGGCAGCGTATCCAGCAGGATGGTGCGTGGCTCCGGCACTTGGCTAGGGTTGAGGCAGCAGCGAATTTGCAGGCGTCGCCCTGGTTGAGCCTGGCGTTGCTGGTACTCGTGCCTGTGTTGTTGCTGGGCGTGCTGCTGTTGCTGCTCAGCTCGGTTGCCTATGGTTGGCTGGCCTTGCCGGTGCATTTGTTGGTGTTGATC
>NKIE01000563.1 GCA_002256055.1 Pseudomonas sp. PGPPP3
GCGGACGCAGGGTGCCGGCGTTGAACAGAGTCGGGGGCGAGGCCATGTAGTCGAAGGACGACAACAGGTTGTAGAACTCGATGGCGCGTTCTTCTTTTTGCTTCTCTTCAATCGCCAGGCCCATGGCCACGCGCATGAAGAACACCTGCGGCAGTTCGAAACGCACGCCATCTTTGTGGATGAAGTAACGGTCGTAGAGGGTCTGCAGGCCCAGGTAGGTGAACTGCTGGTCGCGCTCGTGGTTGATGGCTTTGCCGAGTTTTTCCAGGTCGAAGCTGGCCAGCACCGGGTTCAGCAATTCGAACTCGATACCCTTGGCGATGTAAGCCGGCAGTGCTTTGGCGTAGAACTCGCTCATCTCGTGGTGAGTGGCGCTAGCGGCCACACCGAGGAAACCCAGGCCTTCGGCGCGGATGTTGTCCATCAGCAGGCGGGCCGTCACGTAGCTGTAGTTCGGCTCACGCTCAACCAGGGTGCGGGCGGTCATCACCAGGGCGGTGCTGACGTCGCTTTGCGCCACGCCGTCGTAGAGGTTCTTCAGGGTTTCGCTCTGGATCAGCTCGCCATCGACTTCAGCCAGACCTTCGCAGGCTTCGCTGATGATGGTGTGCATGCGGCCCAGGTCCAGCGGCGCAACGCTGCCGTCCAGGTGGGTGACGCGAATGCTTGGGTGAGCCTGTGCCGGCACCTGGGTGCTGCGGGTGGCGCGCTCTTTGGAGCGCTCGTTGCGGTAGATCACGTAGTCGCGGGCAACTTTCTGCTCGCCGGCACGCATCAGGGCCAGTTCGACCTGGTCCTGGATTTCTTCGATGTGGATGGTGCCGCCAGACGGCATGCGGCGCTTGAAGGTGGCGCTGACCTGTTCGGTCAGGCGCTCAACGGTTTCATGGATACGCGACGAGGCAGCAGCGGTGCCGCCTTCAACTGCGAGAAACGCTTTGGTGATGGCTACGGTGATCTTGTCATCGGTATACGGCACCACGGTGCCGTTACGCTTGATCACGCGCAGCTGGCCTGGCGCGGTGGCAGCCAGGTCAAGGCTGTCGCCGGCTTGCGGCGCGTTGGCCTTGAGCGTCTCGCGAGTGCTGTCGGTATGCATTCAATGTCTCCGTGTTCTGTATTTATTAGGTTGGACACTTGGCGTGCTGGCCGTTCGTTCATCATTTCAACAACGCCACGCGCCAGGCTCAACGCCAGGCGCACGGGAAGTTGTAATTGAGGTCGGAAAGGGCACGACTCAAGCACCTTCCTGGCTCAAAAGTCACTGGTGCTGGCCTTGGGCCAGAACCACAATACCTAGTGGTGTGTGCGGTTTCGCATTACACCGAATCAAAGCCGCCGTCACGCATTTTTTGGGGCTTCGTTAGCATCCCGCGCATGGGCGCTGGATGGTTGATGCAAAGAGCGGTTTGAGCTACCGGGGCTGGCCTGCGAAGAGGCCTGAGCGGTTCATTCTATTTGTGTCCGGTAAGTCACCAAAACCCAACATATAGGTGTTTGGCGTGATGGGGATACAAGATAGAGCGCTAGGCAGATCATTGCAAGACGACAGTTTGCTCCAGCCTGTGGATAACCCTGTGGGTTAACCTTGGGTAACTTTGGCTAACCCGCATGGGCCTTGGGATTGCCCTGGGGTGACCACTCGTCGCCAGTTAAATGGCTTTGACAATGGTCTTTGAAGATGTTGCAGGCGTCACAGGCCAACACTATATGTTGTGTTTCCCTCAGGGAGTGGCATGCGCTGTGCAGAACGCCGGGCATTGTTACAATGCCGCGCGTTTAGATCGGGGCGCGGCCGTGGCAGGAGTGAGTGTGGTGGAGCAGCAAGGCTGGCAAATTCTTATCGTGGAAGACGACCAGCGTCTGGCCGAGCTGACCCGCGAGTACCTCGAAGCCAACGGCTTGCGGGTGGCCATCGAGTCTGACGGCGCGCAGGCGGCTGCGCGGATTATGCGCGAGCAGCCAGCCCTGGTGATTCTCGACCTGATGCTGCCGGGCGAAGACGGCCTGTCGATTTGCCGCACGCTGCGCAGCCAGCGTTA
>NKIE01000564.1 GCA_002256055.1 Pseudomonas sp. PGPPP3
AGCGTCAGGCCTGGCAGCAACGCCTCTAGCTCAGCCCCGCGAACCTGTTCGAAGGTTGCACCCAGCAACTGTTCAGCCTGTGGATTGAGGTAGCTGATGCGGCCTTGGTCGTCCGTCAGTAACACCCGCTCCTTGATTGAGCCAAGGGCGATAGCGGCTTGGTCAAGCGCACAGCGGGAGCTGGCGTGACTGGCGCGCAGCCAGCGCTGTTCGCGTTGTAGCACTGTCAGGGTGATCAATGTCATGGCGCTGCAAGCGAGAAACAACAGCAACTTGCCAAGCAGAGCAGGCAGCAATTGGTCGCGCAATTGGGCTGCATCCAGCAGACCGCGAAGCTGCCAGTTACTGTTGGCCAGGGGCATGACGCGGGTGCTGTGAGCGGCGACCTCATTGTCGTCGGCATGGACGGCGCTTTGCGCGATCAGGCGCTCGCCGGCTCGCTCTTCCAGGCGCCAGTGCTGATGCTCGGGCACCTGCTGCGGCAACAACCGCTGCAGGGCATCGGGCGCCAGGCGCGCGATCCAGAATCCGCCCGGCCGCACGCTGGCGGGCTGGCGAAACAGTAGGTACAGCGGACTATCCGCCTGGGGCCCACGACTCAGGTAATAGGCCTGATCGGCTGCATGCGCCGGCAGGCTAAGCAGATAAGGCACGTCGTCTGGATCAGTGACGCTGTCAGCCAACAGACTGCCTTCTGGGCTTAACCAGACCAAGCCAAGCAGTTCCGGCCATGCGCCTTGCAGGCGCTGGAGCAACGCATTGCTCTGCTCGCCCGGCGCAGGGCGCAGGGCATGCTGACGCAGCAATTCGAGGGTGCTTTGGACCTGCAGTTCGAGGTTCAGGGCCAACTGGCCGCTGACTTGTGCAGCGTAGTCATAACTACGCTGGCGGTGATGCTGCAGTTGCTGGGTAAACTCCTGACGCAGCTGCCATAGCAGTAGGGCTGCCATAGTCAGCAGCAAGCCGAGCAGTATGCCCTTGAACCAGCGGCTGTGCGGCGGTGTGCGACGATCATCCGTGGGCGACGCAGAAGACGTAGTGACGGGCTCGAGCACTTAAGGCGTGATCCTGCAAAAACAACTGCAATAAAGAGGATGGCGTTACTGTGACAGTAGTCCGCTTCGCGCGGGGCGCCAAGCATGCCTTGAAGTGTGGCCAAGTGCCAGCCGTGCCGACGAGCGCCGCGGCCTTGCACAGTGCAACTGACCGAGGGCCAGGGCCTGTTTCACAGGCTGCGCAGGACGGTCGCGGTTTGCCCTAGAGGCCGCATTCCGGTAGCTTTGGCCTATGCGCGCGAGGCGATTCACCCCGCCTGGGCGCGTTCCTATTTCCTCTGTCACGGGCACGCGTTAATCCATGGCTCAATACGTCTACACCATGCACCGGCTGTGCAAAGTAGTACCGCCGAAGCGGGAAATCCTGAAGAACATTTCCCTGTCCTTTTTCCCTGGCGCCAAGATCGGCGTGCTGGGCCTCAACGGCTCAGGCAAATCCACCCTGCTGAAGATCATGGCCGGCGTTGATACCGAGTTCGACGGCGAAGCCCGGCCGATGCCGGAGCTGAATGTCGGCTACCTGCCGCAGGAGCCACAGCTGGACCCGAGCAAGACCGTACGTGAAGTGGTCGAAGAGGCCGTCAGCGTAATCAAGGACGCCCAGGCCCGTCTTGACGAGGTCTATGCCGCTTACGCCGATCCGGATGCCGACTTCGACAAGCTGGCCGCCGAACAAGCCAAGCTGGAGGCCATCCTCCAGGCCGGCGATGGCCACAACCTTGAACGCCAGCTGGAAGTGGCCGCCGACGCCCTGCGCCTGCCAGCCTGGGACGCCAAGGTCGAGCACCTCTCCGGTGGTGAGAAGCGCCGCGTGGCCCTTTGCCGCCTGCTGCTGTCGGCCCCCGACATGCTGCTGCTGGACGAACCGACCAACCACTTGGATGCCGACTCGGTGGCCTGGCTGGAGCACTTCCTGCACGACTTCCCGGGCACCGTGGTAGCGATCACCCACGACCGTTACTTCCT
>NKIE01000565.1 GCA_002256055.1 Pseudomonas sp. PGPPP3
AATCTGTATCAAGAGCGCGCGCGAGTATTTGAAAACCTGGGCATGACCGCTTTGATGATGACGCAGCGGGCCGAGGCCAAGGCCTATTTCGAGCGCGCTTTGCGTCTGGATGCACGCCAGGCACGGGCGTTGTTGGAAATGGCCGAACTGTCCTACGAGGACAAAAATTACGTTCAGTCGCGGACTTACTACGACGGCTATATGGCCGTGTCTGAGGAGAATGCCCGCAGTTTGCTGCTCGGCAGTCGTTTGGCGACCATCTTTGACGACCGCGACAAGGCAGCCAGTCTTGGCTTGCAACTGAAGCGCCTGTACCCAGGCACTCCGGAATATCAGCAATATGTTTTGGAGCATCGATGAAAGCGCCACAACCTGAAGTTGTCGTGAGCTCTCGTAGCAATCCCGGTGAAACCCTGCGCAAGGCTCGTGAAAGCAAGAACCTGGCGCAAGTCGATGTCGCCCAGCAACTCAACCTGACCCTGCGTGCGCTGACGCAAGTGGAAGCTGGCGCTTTCGATAAACTGCCGGGGCATACCTTTGCTCGCGGTTATATTCGCGCCTATGCCAAGTTACTGGAGTTGGATCAGGACCGTCTGGTGGCTGATTTTGACGCCTACACCGGTACCGACTCGGCCGGCAGCAGTGTGCATGCCTTGGGGCGCATCGAAGAGCCCAGGCACCTGGCGCAAAGCCTGCTGAGATTTGTCAGTGTCGGTTTGCTGCTGGCGCTTCTGGCAGTCAGTTTTTTCTGGTGGCAGGAACAATCTACCCGCGATGACAGCGAGGCGGCCGTTAGTCGTGCGCTAGAGCATGTTGAAGTCGAAAGTGCCGATGGCACCACCGAAATTCATCCGCTGGACGAGCCGGAAGATCAGGCCGTTGCTGATGGTCAGGCCCTGATAACAGAATCGGTGGACGAGGCTGAGTCGCAGTTGGCGGCTGCAGCCGAAACTACGACGCCACTCGCAGAAGTCCCCCCAGCCAGCACCAGTCAGCCAGTCTCGGTGGTTGGGCCGGCGGCTACAGCCGTTGCCCCCGTTGCAGTAGCGGCTGCCGCGGCCGTAAGTGCGGCATTGCCGAACACAGCGTCGGTAGTTGACGCACCAGTTGCTGCGCCAGTGCAAGCCGTCGCAGGGCAAGCGGTAGTGAACATCAAGTTCACAGCCAATTGCTGGACGCAGTTGACGGATGCCAATGGCAAAGTTCTATTCAGCGCCCTGAAGCGCACTGGCGAAAGCCTGGAGTTGGCCGGCAAACCGCCGCTGGAACTGCGCTTGGGCTTTGCCCGTGGCGCCCAGGTCAGCTACAACGGCCAGGCTGTGGATGTCGCGCCTTATACCAGCGGTGAAACAGCCCGCATGAAGCTAGGTCAGTAATTCCATGCATTGCGAATCTCCCATTATTCGTCGGTTGTCGCGCAAGATCTGGGTCGGCTCGGTGCCAGTGGGCGGTGATGCACCCATTGCCGTACAAAGCATGACCAACACCAATACTTGCGACGTGGCTGCGACCGTGGCGCAAGTGCGCCGCCTTGAAGACGCCGGCGCCGACATCGTTCGGATTTCCGTGCCAGACATGGACGCCGCCGAGGCCTTCGGCAAGATCAAGCAGCAGGTGCGTGTCCCTCTGGTTGCCGATATTCACTTCGATCATCACATCGCCTTGCGTGTGGCGGAGCTGGGTGTGGACTGCCTGCGCATCAATCCTGGCAACATCGGCCGTGAAGATCGGGTGCGCGCCGTGGTGGATGCTGCCCGTGATCGTGGCATCCCGATCCGCATCGGCGTCAACGCCGGTTCGCTGGAAAAAGACCTGCAGAAGAAATACGGCGAGCCGACCCCAGAGGCCTTGGTCGAGTCGGCACTGCGCCATGTTGAGCACCTTGAGCGTCTGAATTTTCAGGACTTCAAGGTCAGCGTTAAGGCATCCGATGTGTTTATGGCCGTGGCGGCTTACCGTCTGCTGGCCAAACAGATCGAACAACCGCTGCACCTGGGCATCACCGAAGCCGGC
>NKIE01000566.1 GCA_002256055.1 Pseudomonas sp. PGPPP3
CCCAGAGCCTGGGAAAAGCGCGCGGGGCTGTCGTTTTCCAGTTTCTTCAGGTGCTTGACCCGCTTGCCCAGCTGCACCGTGGCGTAGATCACCAACGGGTTGAACAGCAGAATTAGCAGCGCCAACTGCCAGTGCATCCACAGCAAAATCGCCGAGGTGCCGGCCAGGGTGAGCATGGCCACCAGAAAGCGACTGAGGGTTTCGCCGACGAACTTGTCGAGGGTGTCCAGATCGGTGACCAGGTGAGTGGTCACGGTGCCGCTGCCGAGGCTTTCGTACTCCGCCAGGGAGATGCGCTTGAGCCGTTCGATCAGGCGCAGGCGAATGCGGTAGACGATGTCTTTCGACAACCGCGCAAACAGCCGCGCCTGCAACACGTTGAAGCACAGGGCCGAGCCGCGCAGCAACAGGGTCAGCACCAGCATCAGGCCGATGTAACCGGCAGCTTTCTGCCAACCCAGCGGCAGTGCATGGTTCATTACTTTGAGGGCGGCGGCGCCATGGCCCAGCAGCACTTCGTCCACCAGCAACGGCAACAGCAAGGGGATCGGCACGCTGCACAGGGTGGTCAGCACCGCCACGGCATTGGCCAAGAACAAGGCCTTGCGGTGGCGCAGGGCCAGCCGGCGGATTTCCGCCCAGCTCAGACGATCCGCCAACGGTTGGTCAAGCATGGGTGGCGCGCTCCAGCCAGCGCGCCAGCAGCGGCTGCAGCTGTGCCAACGGCTGATAACCATTGGTCAGCAGGGCCTTCTGCCCGTTGTGCTCGGCCAGCAAGGTGGGGAAACCGGCGATACCCAGGTCCTGCACCCAGGCGAAGTCCTTCTGCGTTGCCGCTTGCGTGGCCGCACTGTCAAACGCTTCGGCAAACGCCTGGCGCGGCAAACCCGCGGCGGTCGCCAGCTCGCGCAACACCGGCGCCTGGGTGACATCCCGGCCTTCACAATAAAAGGCTTCCTGAATCAGCTGCAGCAACGTCCAGACCTTTTCGCCATCCAGTTGGCGCGCGGTTACCAGCGCCCGGCACGCCGGCTCGGTGTGATAAACCAGACCTTCGGGCAAGCCATCGTGAAAGTTGAACAGCTGCCCAGTCATGGCATTGACCGCCTGCCAGTGGCCAAGAATGCGCACCCGCCCGGCCGGATCGAGGGCGGCGCGCTCCTGGCGCAAGCCACCGACCACCAGCTCCAGCGGCACACCACAGGCCGCGGCCTGTTCGGCCAGGGCCTGCAGCACCGGAGCAAAGCCCCAGCACCAGGAACACATTGGGTCCATCACATAGAGCAGGCGGGTGTGCATGGCTCAGGCCTCTTTCTTCTGCCGCGGATTGTGCCCCAGTGGATGCGGCTGGTTCCGCGCTTTGGCCAGTTCGATCTGCTTTTGCCGCTCACGGGCACCAGCACGGGTTTTCTCGCTGAGGTTGTCCCAGCAATAAGGGCAGCTTACGCCGGCGACATAATGCGGTGACTGGCAGTCCTCTTGGGTGATGGGTGCGCGACAGGCGTGGCACTGGTCGTAATCGCCTTCGGACAGGTCGTGACGCACCGTCACCCGGTTGTCGAAGACAAAGCAGTCACCGCGCCACAGGCTGTTTTCCTCGGGCACCTCCTCAAGGTACTTGAGGATACCGCCCTTGAGGTGAAACACCTCGGCGTAGCCAGCCCCCAGCATGTAGCTGGAGGCCTTTTCACAGCGGATGCCGCCGGTGCAGAACATCGCCACTTTCTTGTGCTTGGCCGGGTCGAAGTGGGCTTCGACGTACTCGGGAAACTCACGAAAGCTCTTGGTCTTGGGGTCGATGGCGCGCTCGAAGGTGCCGATCGCCACTTCGTAGTCATTACGGGTATCGATCACCAGCACTTCCGGGTCGGCAATCAGAGCGTTCCAGTCCTGGGGCTCAACATAGGTACCGACCAACTGGTTGGGATCGACACCCGGCACGCCGAGGGTGACGATCTCTGTCTTCAGTTTGACCTTGCTGCGGT
>NKIE01000567.1 GCA_002256055.1 Pseudomonas sp. PGPPP3
AGTGCAATAATCAGCCGCGGCGGCATATGGCTGCCCGAGGTTGAGCACGTATGTATCACGGGGAACGATTCAACGCCTGGACCCATCTGGTTGGCGCCGTGCTGGCCCTGGTAGGCGCGGTCTGGCTGTTGCTGCTGGCCAGTGCCAGCGGTGACAGCTGGAAGCAGGTCAGCGTCGCCATCTACGGCGTCACCTTGGTGTTGCTGTATAGCACCTCGACCCTCTATCACAGCGTGCAGGGGCCGGCGAAACGGCTGATGCAAAAGCTCGATCACCTGTCGATCTACCTGCTGATCGCCGGCAGCTACACGCCGTTCTGTCTGGTCAGCCTGCGCGGCCCTTGGGGTTGGTCGCTGTTCGCCACGGTCTGGTGCCTGGCGCTGATCGGCATGCTGCAGGAAATCAAACCGCGCTCCGAGGCACGCGTGCTGTCGCTGGTGATCTATGCCGTGATGGGCTGGATCGTCCTCGTTGCCGTGCAACCGCTGCTCGCGACGCTGGGGCGTGAGGGCTTTGCCTGGTTGGCCAGCGGCGGCGTGCTGTACACCATCGGCATAATCTTCTTCGCCTACGACAGCCGTTTTCGTCACTGGCACGGCATCTGGCATCTGTTCGTGATGGCCGGCAGCCTGCTGCACTTTGTCGCTATCTGGCGCTACGTGTTGTAAGCCGCAGCGTCGGTGCGAGGTCGTACAATGGGCGCCTCGCCGCTGAAGAATCTATTCATGACTGCCGCCTCACCCCTTGCCGCCTATCAGCAGGCCCTTGCTCAGCAAGGCTTTACTGCCGATGCGGCCCAGCAGCAGGCTGCCGAGTGTTTGCAAGCCTGCTTCGATGCCTTGCATCACCCTGACGCCGATACCCCGGCGCGTGGCGTGTACCTGTGGGGGCCGGTGGGGCGGGGCAAGACCTGGCTGATGGACCGCTTTTACCAAAGCCTGCGGGTGCCAGCCCGGCGCCAGCATTTCCATCACTTTATGCGCTGGGTGCATATCCGCCTGTTCCAGCTCACGGGCACACCCGAGCCGTTGCGCGCTCTGGCCCGTGAGCTTGCGGCCGAGGTGCGAGTGCTGTGTTTTGACGAACTGTTCGTAAACGACATTGGCGATGCCATCATCCTCGGTAACTTGCTGCAGGTGATGTTCGAGGAGGGCGTGCTGCTGGTGTGCACCTCCAACCAGCCGCCGCAGCAGTTGTACGCTGATGGTTTCAACCGTGAGCGGTTTGCTCCGGCGATTGCTGCCATCGAGCAACATATGCAGGTGGTCGGCGTCGATGGTGGCCAGGACCACCGTATGCACCCAGGCGTCGCCCAGCCACGCTATTGGGTCAAGGAGGAGGGCAGTAGTGCCCTGGCTGCGGAGTTTCAGCGTTTGAGTGCTGGGCAAGTGTGCAGCGCTGCGCCGATTGAGTTGGGTCACCGAGCGATTAAGGTGGTGCAACGCAGCGAACAGCTGCTTTGGTGCCGCTTTGCCGAACTCTGTGATGTGCCGTTGTCGGCCCTGGACTTCATCGATTTATGCGACCGTTTCAGCGCGGTGTTTCTCAGCGACGTGCCGTGCCTTAGAGCCAGCCAGCGCCCTGGCCGCATCGCCCGCGGCACTGAGGATGGCGCTGAACGAGTGGCCGCTGGCGACCGGCAGTTACCGGCCTTGTCGGTGCATGACGACAGCGTGCGGCGCTTTATCGCCCTGGTGGACGAATGCTACGACCGCCGCGTGCCGCTGTATCTGGAGGCCCAGGTGGGGCTGGATGAGCTGTACACCGAAGGCTATCTATCCTTTGCCTTTCGCCGCACCCTCAGCCGTCTGCAAGAGATGCAGTTGCAGCGTTTCAAGTAGGTCTAGCGGACGTGCCGTCAGCCATTGCGCGCCTGTGTGAACGCGCTGAAAGCCTCAAGCGCCAGGGGCCTACTCAGTAAATAACCCTGAAATTGCAGACAGCCGTTATCTAGTAAAAACTGGTGCTGGGCATGGGTTTC
>NKIE01000568.1 GCA_002256055.1 Pseudomonas sp. PGPPP3
GCGAGGTGACCATCGAGGGCGCGACTCGCCCCTTGCCTGAACCGTTTTTTGTGATTGCTACCCAGAACCCCATCAGCCAGGGCGGCACCTTCAGTCTGCCGGAATCGCAATTGGATCGGTTTCTGATGCGCCTGTCCCTGGGCTATCCAGCGCCGGCGGCGGAAAAGGCGCTGCTCTTGGGCGAAGCCCGGCGCGGCTTGCTACCACGCCTGCAGCCCTTGCTGGAGCACCGCGAGTTGGCGCTGATTCAGGCTGAAATACCCAAAGTGCGGGTCAGCGATGCTCTGGTCGATTACCTGCTGCGTCTGGTGGAGGCAACTCGTAGCCAGCCGCAGTTCGCCTGGGGCCTATCGCCGCGGGCGAGCCTGGCGTTGCTGGCTGCAGCCAAGGCCTGGGCGTTTCTCGCCGGTCGTGATTATGTGATTCCGGAAGACATCCAGGCGGTGCTGCCGTCGGTGGTCGGCCATCGCCTGCGCGAACAGGCCGACCCGGCTGGCCATGGCGGTGGCGCTCTGGTGCAGTGGCTGCTGCGTGAGGTGCCGGCGCTGTGAGTCGCAGCACCGGCCAATGGCCCGTTACGCTAGGCCGGCGCTGATGTTGGCGGCCCTGCAATCACGCTGGCAGCGCTGGCTGGCGCGACGCATCCCGGCCGCCAGCAGCGTAACGCTGAACCAGCGGCGGATTTTCATTATCCCGAGCGCTACCGGCGGCGCTTTTGCCGTGGTCTTGCTGTTGATGCTGCTGGCGGCGATCAACTACCAGAACAGCCTGGCCTACGGCCTGACCTTTCTGCTGATGTCACTGTTCATCATTGCCATCCTGCATACCTACCGCAACCTGGCCGGTTTGACTCTCAGGGCGGTGGGAGCCAATCCCGTGTTCGTCGGCGAGCAGGGGCGTTTTCGTTTGCGCCTGGAGAGTGGTGGGCGTGAACATCAAGCCATCGCCCTAGGCTGGTCGAAGGCCGACCTGCAGGTGTTGGATGTGCCCGCGGGTGGCGTCAGCGATGCCGAACTGAACCTGCCAGCACGCGCCCGTGGCTGGCTACGGCCAGGTCGCTTGCGTGTGGAGAGTCGCTTTCCTCTCGGTATTTTGCTGGCCTGGAGTTGGGTCGATCTGGACCAATCCGTACTCGTTTATCCGCAGCCTCTGGCCGCCGACTTGCCATTGCTCACTGCCGGCGCAGACGACAGCGACGAGCAGGGTAGCCGCGCGTTGGGCCAAGGCAGTGATGACTTTCAGGGTTTGCGCAGTTACCAGCCGGGCGACTCGAAAAAGCGTCTGCACTGGAAGGCTTACTCGCGGGGCCAGGGTTTACTGGTGAAGGATTTTGCTGCCCTGGCGGGGCGTGATATCTGCCTGGACTTTGAGGCCATAGGTGGCGATGTCGAGACGCGCCTGTCGCACCTGTGCCACTGGGTATTGCAGTTGAGTGCGGCGCAGCAGGCGTTTGCCTTGCACCTGCCCGGTCAGCAGTTGCCCCTGGCCAGCGGGGCCGCTCAGCGTGAAGCCTGCCTAAGGGCCCTGGCGTTGTTCGGGAGCGGCCAATGAGCGAAGCCCGCGCCCAGCCAACGATTCCGCGCATTAGCCTGACCTGGCTGCTGGTGGCCCAGGCCCTGGTGATCGTGCCGCACCTTGGGCATCTGCCGCTGTGGGTGATTGGCCTGTGGCTGGGCTGCGCCGGTTGGCGAGTGCAGATCTTTCGCATGCGCGTCGGTTATCCGACCCGCCTGGCCAAAGCTGGGCTGATGCTGGCCGCAGCGGCAGGTGTACTCGCCTCGCGCGGCAGCCTGGTGGGCCTGGATGCTGGGGTGGTGCTGTTGATTGCCGCGTTTGTGCTAAAGCTGGTGGAGCTGCGCAGCCAGCGTGATGCCTTGGTGTTGATCCTGCTTGGTTTCTTCTGCGTGGTAACTGCCTACCTGTTCGATGACAGCCTGCTGGCCGCCGCCTACAGCCTGCTGCCGGTCAGTGCAC
>NKIE01000569.1 GCA_002256055.1 Pseudomonas sp. PGPPP3
ACCGCCGCCCATTACCCGGACAAACTGCAACTCGGCGAGCTGCAACTGCCACTGACGTATCACTTCGAGCCCAACCATCCGCGCGATGGCGTGACCCTGCGGGTACCAGCACCGCTGCTGCCGCAATTGCCGCCCGAGCGCCTGGAGTGGCTGGTGCCTGGGGTGCTGGAGGCCAAGTGCATCGCCCTGGTGCGCGAGCTGCCCAAAGCACTGCGCAAGAACTTCGTGCCAGTGCCGGACTTTATCAAGGCTGCCCTGGCGCGCATCAACTTTGCCGAAGGTTCGCTACCGGCCGCTCTCGGTCGTGAGCTGCAACGCATGACCGGCGTACGGGTGCCGGACGAGGCCTGGGTCGAGGCTGCGCAACAACTCGACAGCCACCTGCGAATGAACCTGGAAGTGGTGGATGCCACGGGCAAGTTCCTTGGTGAAGGTCGCGATCTGGCCGAGCTGACCGCACGCTTTGCCGAGGCCAGCCAGGCCGCTTTGGCGATCCCGCAAAAACAGGCCCAGCAACCGGTGCAGGCCAAGGCCTTTGCTGAGGTGGCTGCAAGTACCCAGCACAAGATTGCGGGCCTGAGCATGACCGTCTTCCCGGCGCTGGTGGAGGAGGCTGGGGTGGTCAAGGAAGAACGCTTCTCGACCGCCGCCGAAGCGGACTTCCAGCACCGTCGCGCGTTGCAGCGTTTGCTCCTGCAACAACTGGCCGAGCCCGCCAAGTTCCTGCGCGGCAAGCTGCCGGGGCTGACCGAGCTGGGCCTGCTGTATCGCGATATGGGCCGAGTCGATGCCCTGGTGGAAGATATTCTGCTGGCCAGCCTGGATAGCTGCATTCTCGAGGGCGTCGAGCCGATGCCGCGTGATGGTGCGGCGCTGGCAGCCCTGGCCGAACAGAAGCGTGGCGCCTGGACCGAGCACGCCGAGCGCCTGGCCAAGCTGACCCTGGAGATTCTCAAGCTCTGGCACGCCCTGCAAAAACGCTTCAAGGGCAAAATCGACCTGGCCCAGGCTGTGGCCCTCAACGACATCAAGCTGCAACTGAGCAATTTGGTCTATCCGGGCTTTGTGCGTGAAACCCCGGCCGAGTGGTTGAAGGAACTGCCGCGCTACCTCAAGGCCGTCGAGCAGCGCTTCGACAAACTGGCCGGTCAGCTGCAGAAAGACCGGGTCTGGAGCGGCGAGCTGAACGCCTGCTGGGCGCAATACCAGGCGCGCCTGGCCAAGCATCTGCAGGAAGGCAAGCGCGACCCGCAGCTGGTGCTGTACCGCTGGATGCTGGAGGAGTACCGAGTATCGCTTTTCGCCCAGCAACTGGGCACCAAGCTGCCGGTCTCGGACAAGCGCGTAAGCAAGCAGTGGAGCCTGGTGGAGGGGTAAAGCCCATCACCGAGCCGCACCACCGAAGGCGCCGATCATACGGTCGGCGCAGGGTGCTGTGCCGTTGGCTCTTGGTCGTGGTCAACTAATCAGCTTTATTGCCGCACTTCGGTCACTGTCGTGGACTTTTCTTGGCATTTGTCTGACTAACAGACGTGTGGCGTCCGCCTGCCGGCTGCTTGGCTGGCATCTGCGGAAGCTTTTCTCTATTGTGGCGGCCCGCCAAAAAGCCTGAGTAATCAATATGTTGGAAAATTCCCTAAGTCAGCTGGAAGGGCTTGTTCGAACCCTGGTGGAAGAGAATCGGGTGCTGTTGAGCGCCAATGCACAATTGGCCGCCGAGTTGGCCAGCTTTAAAGAAGAAAACGAAACCCTGCAGCTCAGTGCGCTGGAGCAGGATGATCAACAAAGCGCGACCCTGGCGCGGATCCAGGCCTTGGTGGCCCTGGCCAGTGGTGAAAGCAGCGAGAGCCCGGTTAACTCATGAGTGACGCGGCGGATGTAGTTAGCCTGGTTTCCATTCTGGGCCGTGCCTACAGCATCAAGACTTCGGTCAGTGAGGCGCCGGCCTTGCAGGCCTCGGCTCAGTTGC
>NKIE01000570.1 GCA_002256055.1 Pseudomonas sp. PGPPP3
CGCCGCCGGGGGCGAGGATGTCGTCATGGCGTTCGGCGATCATGTGCCGCTCGGGCGCCAGGCGGATCAGCGAGAAGTCCGAGGTACCGCCGCCGATGTCGACGATCAGCACCAGTTCTTCCTTGCTGATGGTGCTTTCGTAGTCGAAGGCTGCAGCGATGGGTTCGTACTGGAACGACACGTCCTTGAAACCGATGCTCTTGGCCACGCCTTCGAGGGTGTCGGCGGCTTCTTTGTCGGCCTTCTCGTCATCGTCGACGAAGAACACTGGTCGGCCCAGCACCACTTGCTCGAAGGGCCGCTCGGCAATCACTTCAGCGCGCTGCTTAAGCTCATTGAGAAACAAGCCAAGGATCTGTTTGAAGGGGATGGCGCTGCCCAGTACGGTGGTTTCGCTTTTCAGCAGCTTGGAGCCCAGCAGGCTTTTCAGCGAGCGCATCAGCCGGCCTTCGTAGCCTTCCAGGTACTCGTGCAGGGCCAGGCGGCCGAACACCGAGTGGCGTTCTTCGTAGTTGAAGAACAACACCGACGGCAGGGTGATCTTGCCCTCTTCCAGGGGCAGCAGGGTTGGCGCCCCAGGGCGCAGCCAGCCGACGGTGGAGTTGGATGTGCCGAAGTCGATGCCTAGGGCATTGGCGGGAAGATCGAGACTCATACGACGAGTGTTCCGGAAAAAACGGCCGCGCAGTGTATGCGAGAGCGTCGCCGGGTGCTTGGCCAATTGTCGTTTGTCATGCGTGCAGTCGCGATATCGGACCGAGGTGTTGGCATGGCCCCGGATCACCGTTCGTCAGTTGCCACTCTGCGGCGGCGAGTTGGCGTTTGTAGCCCTTTGTCCGGCTGGCGTATGGCCCGCCCATAGTCTGTCTAGAATGCGCTTACTGACCGGTATCAGCCCAAACGCGGGAGCCTTCAATGAGATTGCCGAGATGTTTGCTTTCGTCCGTCTGTGCGTGGCTGGTGCTGCCGCTGCACGCGGCTGATTTGCTGCTGTATACCGAAGAGAATCCGCCGCTGAATTACAGCCAGGATGGCCAGCCGGCGGGGTTCGTGGTCGAAATGGTGCAGGCGTTGTTGGCTCGCAGTGGCGATAGCGCGCGTATCGAACTGGCACCCTGGACCCGTGGCTACGCTCAGGCCAAGAGCCAGGCCAATGTCGGACTGTTTGCCATTGCCCGTGGTGCTGCGCGTGAAGCGCTGTTCCAGTGGGTTGGGCCGCTGGTGCAGGCGCGTACCTGTTTCTACTCGCACCAGGACTCGCCCTTGCGCATCAACAGCCTGGCCGATGCGGCCCGTGATGGTCGCCTGGCCGTGCCGCGCCAGTGGTACAGCCACGAGTACCTGAGTAGCCAGGGGCTGAACAACATTTTTACGGTCACCACCCCGGAAAAGATGATGACCATGTTCCAGAACCGGCGCATCAATCTGCTGGTTGCCAGTGATGTGGCCCTGCCGCAGATGCTGGCCCAGCAGGGCATGCAGGCGAACGCGGTGAAGCGTCAGCTGTGCTTTATGCAGAATCAGTCGTATCTGGCGTTCTCCCTGCAGACCGATGCAGCCATCGTCCGCCGTTGGCAGGACAGTCTGCAGGCGATGCGCACCGATGGCAGTTTTGCCCGCATCCACCAGCGCTGGTTTCCCGGCCGGCCCTTGCCGGATGCGGTGCGGGTCGAGACCGTGCCGGTGGCGGATCGCTAGCAACACGCATAGGTAGTGGCGGCGCGTCGCCACTCCAGCGACTGAGCTGGCGTGAACCCGCCGTTTTTGCCGGGGCGACTGCCTGCAACAGCGCGCCAGCACTGGCAATAGGTCTTTGGTATGTGTCTTGCCAGGGCAAACGGACGACTCACCTTCGGGTCTGTTGACGTTTCATCGCGAACCGCGTTGCCGCGAGAAATGGTCCCCGGTTAGGCGCAGGGCGCAGATAATGGTCATTCCCTTATCAAGCCCTGCAACAACAGCGGGGGG
>NKIE01000571.1:0-319 GCA_002256055.1 Pseudomonas sp. PGPPP3
CGAGGATGTCACCAGTCGGTGGCTTGGTGAACTTGTAAGCGCCATGGCTGGTGCCGATGGCGATAGCCAGAGCATCCACCTGGGTTTGCTTGACGAAGTCGGCAGCTTCTTCCGGATCGGTCAGCATCTGGCTGTGATCGAGAATGCCTTCGGCGCCCACGCCGTCTTCTTCACCGGCCTGACCGGTTTCCAGGCTGCCCAGGCAACCCAGCTCGCCTTCTACCGACACGCCGCAGGCGTGGGAGAACGCGACGGTTTCGCGGGTTACACGGACGTTGTAGTCGTAGTCGGCCGGGGTTTTGCCGTCGGCTTTGAGCGA
>NKIE01000571.1:329-1967 GCA_002256055.1 Pseudomonas sp. PGPPP3
GCACACGGCAGGGCTGGTGCCGTGGTCCTGGTGCATACACACCGGGATATGCGGGAACTCTTCGATCGCGGCCAGGATCAGGTGACGCAGGAACGGCGCACCGGCGTATTTACGCGCACCGGCCGAAGCCTGCACGATCACCGGCGAGTCGGTCTTGTCAGCCGCTTCCATGATGGCGCGCATCTGCTCGAGGTTGTTGACGTTGAAAGCCGGCACGCCGTAGCCGAATTCGGCGGCGTGGTCGAGCATCTGACGCATGCTGATAAGTGCCATGTTGCCTGTCTCCCATTGGAGGTCATTAATTCTGCGCACGGGTCTAAGACCCATGCGGGTTAAATCAGTTTCCCGGCGCCTTGCAGCCCCGGCCGATCAGATCGTCATTGGCCGTCCAGTAGACCAGGCCCTGCTCGCCCTTGGTATGCAAGGACAACAGACCATTGCTGTACAGCGCACCCGACGCCGCGGGCTCTTCGCTCAGGCGATAAACAATATCGCCGCCACCCAGGCGCACATCAACGGCCTGCTGGCTGTCATCAGCAAAGCGCCAGAGCACTTCGGCCTGACTGTCGCAAACCCAACGCGTCCACTGCTCACTCGGCGCCGGCTGGCTGGCGCAGGCGCCAAGCAGACTGAGCGCCGCCAGCAGAGTGATCGATTTCAGCATCGCGATTGGCTCCTTGCTTAAGCTGATTTAGAACCTGTTTACGATCTTGCGAGCTAGAGCCATGCAAGGCAAAAACAGGTGAGGAAGCGGAGTGTACTTTTGTACATGAGCATTCCGAGCCTGTTTTTAACGCAGCAGGGCCGACGCGCAGCTGATCGTAGGCAGGTTCTTATGCTTTGGCGCGCTGTTCCAGCACTTCTACGGCCGGCAATACTTTGCCCTCGACGAACTCGAGGAAGGCGCCACCACCGGTGGAAATGTAGGAGATATTCGCCGCTACGCCGTATTTGTCGATGGCCGCCAGGGTGTCACCACCACCGGCAATCGAGAACGCCGGGCTGGCGGCGATGGCTTCGGCCAGCACCTTGGTGCCGTTGCCGAACTGATCAAATTCAAACACGCCAACCGGGCCGTTCCAGAGAATGGTCTTCGACGATTTCAGCAGCTCGGCAAACTGCGCGGCAGTCTGCGGGCCGATATCCAGGATCATGTCGTCTTCAGCCACGTCGGCGACCAACTTGACGGTGGCTTCAGCGTCTTCGGCGAAGGCTTTAGCGACGACCACGTCAACCGGCAGCGGCACGCTGACTTTGGCGGCGATGGCTTTGGCGGTGTCGACCAGATCAGCCTCATACAGCGACTTGCCCACCGGGAAGCCAGCGGCAGCCAGGAAGGTGTTGGCGATGCCGCCACCAACGATCAGTTGGTCGCAGATCTGGCTCAGGCTGTTGAGCACGTCGAGTTTGGTCGACACCTTGGAGCCAGCAACGATGGCGGCCATCGGCTTGGCCGGGTTGCCCAGGGCCTTGCCCAAGGCGTCCAGCTCGGCGGCCAGCAACGGGCCGGCGCAGGCAACCTTAGCGAACTTGGCCACGCCATGGGTCGAACCCTCAGCGCGGTGAGCGGTGCCGAAGGCGTCCATCACAAACACGTCGCACAGGGCGGCATATTGCTGGGCCAGCGCGTCGCTGTTC
>NKIE01000572.1 GCA_002256055.1 Pseudomonas sp. PGPPP3
TGGGGCTCGACCTGTACACCGAGGTCATCGACTGGCCGGAGATGCGCGATCAGCAACTGGCGTTCATCAAGGCCGGCGTGTCGCACATCGACACCCCGCAGGACCACGCCTTCTTCGCGACCATGTACAAGTTTGCCGAGGAACACGATGTCAAGTACATCCTGACCGGGGCCAATCTGTCGACCGAATGCATCCGCAATCCCATTGAGTGGATGTACTACCAGTCCGACTCGATCCAGGTGCGTGACATCCATGCCCGCTTTGGCACCCGCCCTCTCGAACGCATTCCGCTCACCTCCATCTTCCGGCACAAGATCTACCTGCCCTACATCAAGGGCATCAAGGTCGTTCGGCCGCTCAACTCCATCCCCTACATCAAGGAAGAAGCCAAACAGTTGCTGGTGGACAAGTTCGGTTGGCAGCCCTATCCGCAGAAGCACTTCGAGTCACGCTTCACCCGCTTTTACGAAGGCTATTGGCTGCCCAAGAAGTTTGGTTACGACACACGCCGTGTGCAGTTCTCCAGCCTCATCGTCACGAACCAGATGACGCGTGAGGAAGCGTTGGCCAAGCTGGAGCAGCCGGCGCTGGACGAGGCGACGGTCAAGCAGGAGTTCGAGTATGTGGCCACCAAGCTGGGCATCTCGGTGAACGAGCTCCAAGGCTATCTGGATGCGCCCAACAAGACCCACCGCGACTACCGCTCCCAGGAGAGCTTCTATGCCTTTGGCGCCGGCGTGATGCGCGCGCTGGGCCTGGAGCTTGGAGGCAAGCGGTGATCGCCATCGTCGACTACGGCCTGGGCAATGTGCAGGCCATCGCCAACATCTACCGCCGCCTGGACATGCCCGTGACCCTGGCGTGGCGCGCCTGAACGCATCGGGCATGCGCGACGCGCTGGAAGAACTTGTGCGCTCGCAAACCTGCGATGTCATCGGCATCTGCGTCGGCATGCAGATGCTGGCCCAGCGCAGCGACGAAGGGCAGTCGCCCGGCCTGGGCTGGGTACCCGGCCATGTGCGCCTGTTCGATGAACAGCGCTTCAGCGGTCGCACCCACCTGCCGCACATGGGCTGGAACGACGTGGCGCCGCGTGCCGGTGAAGCCCTGTTCAAAGGCATGGAACAGGACGCACGGTTCTACTTCCTCCACTCCTACTACTTCGAGGCGGCGCACGCGACCGACGTCATGGCCACCACCGACTACTGCGGCAACTTCACCTGCGCAGTGCGTCGTGGCAATGTCTTCGGCGTTCAGTTCCACCCCGAAAAGAGCCACCAGTGGGGCATCCAGCTCCTCAAGAACTTCGCGGAGCTCTGAACGTGCTGCGTCCTCGAATCATCCCTTGCTTGCTGGTCAAGGACGGCGGCTTGGTCAAGACCGTCAATTTCGGCAAGCCCAAGTACGTGGGCGATCCGATCAACGCCGTGCGCATCTTCAACGAGAAGGAAGTCGACGAGTTGACGGTGCTCGACATCGACGCCACGGCCCTGCGACGTGAACCCGACTACAAGCTGATTGCCGACCTGGCCGCCGAATGCCGCATGCCCTTGTGCTACGGCGGTGGGGTGACCACGGCGGCCCAGGTGCAACGCATCATCGGGCTGGGCGTGGAGAAGGTGGCCGTCAGCGCCGCGGCCATTGCCACGCCGGCGCTGATCAGCGAGGCTGCCGCCCATGATGCCGTGCTGCGGCTGGATCAGGCCCTTGCGGCGCAGCCCTTCGCGGGTTTTCGCGAAGCCGTCCCGGCCTTTGTCAATCTGCTGGTCGCCACCGGCCACGACCCGGCCGTGCTGGCGGCGCAGCTTGAAGCGCTCGGTGCGGGCGAAGTGGTCATCAACGCCATTGACCGCGACGGCGAGATGAAGGGCTATGACCTGGAACTGGCCCACCGCATACGCGAAGTCATCACCGTGCCCATGACCGTGCTTGGCGGCGCAGGCTCGCTGGCCGACGTGAGCG
>NKIE01000573.1:0-868 GCA_002256055.1 Pseudomonas sp. PGPPP3
TATCGGCATGAATCTGCGGACCTTCACCCCTGGTTGGCTCTTTTTGTTGTTCTTGTTCGGCACGCAATACATCGTGATCGTGCTTAATGCCGGTGTAGCGATCGATCTGCGAGGCCATGAACACAAGCTTGACCAAGTTTCGCTCGACCTCTGTTACCAGACTAGTGACCCGTTTGATCACCTGCCCAGTTAGATCCTGAAAATCTTGCGCCAGCAAAATGTCGTTGAGGTTGCCGGACAACTTGCCGCTATCGCGCTCGCTACGCTCGAGGAACAACTCGATACGTTTGGCCAGCTCACGGAACTCGTCAGCACCAACCTCGCGACGCATAAAGCGCGCCCAATCAACCCCCAAGGATCGCGATTCGCTGCTCAAATCATTGACCAACGGCGCGCTCTCCTCCACCAAATCCATAGTGCGATTGGCGGCTTTCTCGGTCATGCGCACAACGTAGTTGAGACGCTCAGTGGCATCACTGATCTGCGAAACTTCCTCAGCATGAGAACCGTGCAGATCGATTTGAAAGTTGACGATGGAGTTGTGCAGCTCACGGGTTAACTTGCCGACCTCGAAATACAGGCCTTGATCGCGAGCTTTGTTTAAATCGTGAATGACTTGTACAGCGTCGCCGAAATTGCCTCGTTCGAGGCTGTCCAGCAAATCTCGGGCGTGAGTTTTAAGGCTCGTTTCTAGATCGCCCATCTGCGGTTTTTCGTGCTCCATAGCGCCCTCGCGGCAGACATCAGCCGTTAACCCGCTCAAAGATCTTGTCGATCTTCTCTTTCAGCACTTGAGCAGTGAACGGCTTAACTACATAGCCATTCACACCCGCCTGCGCCGCTTCAATAATCTGGTCGCGCTTGGCTT
>NKIE01000573.1:878-1959 GCA_002256055.1 Pseudomonas sp. PGPPP3
CACACCCGCCTGCGCCGCGTCTATAATCTGGGCGCGCTTGGCTTCCGCGGGCACCATCAAAACTGGTAACTGCTTCAGGCGCTCGTCGGCACGCACCGCACGCAACAGGTCGATACCCGTCATGCCCGGCATGTTCCAGTCAGTGACCAAAAAGTCGAAACTGCCACTTTGCAACATTGGCAGTGCTGTAACGCCGTCATCGGCCTCGGCGGTATTGGTAAAACCCAAGTCACGCAAGAGGTTCTTGATGATCCGGCGCATCGTCGAGAAGTCATCGACGATGAGGATTTTCATATTCTTGTCCAAATCGACCTCCGTACAGTCCTAAACATGCCCAGCGCCTGGACATGCCGTGCAATCGTGAAACCTGCGTCGTGCTTAGTGCTCACGCCATTCGCCTAGCCGGGCCCGCAAACGTGCGGCGCACTGGCTGTGTAGCTGGCTGACGCGAGATTCACTGACCCCCAGCACTTCGCCAATTTCTTTCAGATTCAGCTCTTCATCGTAATACAGGGCCAGGATCAAGCGCTCACGCTCTGGCAAGTTGGCGATGGCATCAGCCAACGCCGCCTGGAAGCGCTCCTCTTCCAGATCACCAGAGGGCTCAAGCTGGGTAGTGCCCCGTTCTTCATGACCACCGCCCGGCTCGTTTTCCTGTAACAGGTCATCGAAGCTGAACAAACGGCTGCCCAAAGTGTCGCTCAGAATGCCGTAGTAATCCTCGAGACTCAATTGGAGTTCGGCCGCAACCTCTTGATCTTTAGCGTCTCGACCCGTTCTGGCCTCAACTTTTCGAATTGCATCGCTAACCATGCGACTGTTTCGATGCACCGAGCGCGGAGCCCAATCGCCTTTACGCACGTCATCAAGCATGGCACCGCGGATGCGGATACCTGCGTAAGTTTCAAAACTGGCGCCCTTGGTGGCATCGTATTTAGTGGAAGCTTCGAGCAAGCCAATCATGCCCGCCTGGATCAAATCGTCTACCTGCACGTTAGCGGGTAACCGCGCCAACAGGTGATAAGCAATGCGCTTGACCAAGGGCGCATAGCGCTCGATCAACTGGTGCCGGGAGTCCTGC
>NKIE01000574.1 GCA_002256055.1 Pseudomonas sp. PGPPP3
CCAGATGGGTTCGCTGCAATCGCCACGCCCCAGCTCGATGCGGATAGTGATTTCCGCTTCGGCCATCACCGCCGCGCCTTGCTCCTCGGTATAGCTGGCGGCACGCCCGCCTTTACTGGCGATGCACACCTCGCCGAGGAACACGTCGATCTTGCTCACATCCAGATCCGCCACGCCGGCATAGCCGACCGCAGCCAGGATGCGCCCCCAGTTGGGATCGGAGGCAAACAGCGCCGTCTTGATCAGCGGCGAGTGAGCCACGGCATAGCCGACATCCAGACACTCCTGATGCTTGCCGCCGCCGTTAACCTGCACGGTGACGAACTTGGTCGCGCCCTCGCCATCACGGACGATGGCCTGGGCCACATCCATGCACACCTCGAAGACAGCCTGCTTGAGCTTGGCAAACAACTCGCCACGGCTCTCGGTGATTTCCGCCAACGGCGCTTGGCCGGTGGCAATCAGCAGGCAGCAGTCGTTGGTTGAGGTATCGCCGTCGATGGTGATGCGGTTGAACGACTTGTTCGCTGCATCACGCACCAAGTCCTGCAGCACCTCGGCCGCCACCTTGGCGTCGGTGGCGATGTAACCGAGCATGGTCGCCATGTTCGGCCGGATCATGCCGGCGCCCTTGCTGATGCCGGTCACGGTGATGGTCACACCTTCGTGCTCGAACTGGCGGCTGGCGCCCTTGGGCAAGGTGTCGGTGGTCATGATGCCGATGGCGGCTTCAGCCCAGTGATTTTCATTCAAATCATCGAGAGCGGCTTGCAGGGCGCCTTCGATTTTCTCCACGGGCAGCGGCTCACCGATCACCCCGGTGGAGAACGGCAGCACGGCCTCTTCCGCAACGCCGGTCAATTGCGCGAGCGTGGCGCACGCACGCTTGGCATTGACCAGGCCATCGGCGCCGGTACCGGCGTTGGCGTTGCCGGTATTGGTCAGCAGGTAACGCACAGCACCCTGCAGACGCTCACGCGTAACAATCACCGGTGCCGCACAAAACGCATTGGTGGTGGTCACACCCGCCACACGGGAGCCTTCGGCGCAGCGCATCACCACCACATCTTTGCGCCCTGGGCGCTTGATGCCAGCAGAGGCAATGCCCAGTTCAAAACCGGGAACCGGATGCAGGGTAGGCAGAGGACCAAGACCAACAGCCATGTAGTGAGCTCCTTATCGAAAAATTAACGGAAAAACGCCGCGAGCGGCTAAGCCGGTCGCGGCGCAGAACACAGCCTAGCCAGACTTAGCTGATTTGCCCGTGGCAGTGCTTGTATTTTTTACCCGAGCCGCAAGGACAGGCTTCATTGCGACCCACTTTGGGCTCATTGCGTACCGGCTCAGCGACACTAACCACATCACCTTCTTCAGCCAACTCAGCCTCAGGGGCGACCATGCTCGGCGCCTCGGCGTGCTGGAACTGCATGCGCTTGGCCAGCTCTTCAGCCTCGTGACGCAGACGCGCCTCTTCCTCGGCCGGGTCTTCACGACGCACTTGGACATGGGACAGGACGCGAATAGTGTCGCGCTTAATCGACGCCAACAGCTCTTGGAACAGGGTGAACGACTCGCGCTTGTATTCCTGCTTCGGGTTCTTCTGCGCATAACCGCGCAGGTGAATGCCGTGACGCAGATGGTCCATGGTCTGCAGATGGTCTTTCCACAGATCATCGAGCACGCGCAGCAGAATCTGCTTCTCGAAAGTGCGCAGCGCCTCGGCACTGGCCTCTTCTTCTTTCTCGCGGTAGGCGGCCAGCAACTGCTCGGTGATTCTCACCCGTACGCCGTCTTCGTGCAGATTGTCGTCTTCGTCGAGCCATTGCTTGATCGGCAGACGCAGGCCGTAATCGCTGTACAGCGCCTGCTCCAGGCCCGGCAGATCCCATTGTTCCGGCAGCGACTGCGGCGGGATGTGCTGGTTGATGGTCAGCTCCAGCACTTCCTCGC
>NKIE01000575.1 GCA_002256055.1 Pseudomonas sp. PGPPP3
TGCCGTGCAGGTCGGCTCCCGGGCGTTCCAGTAGGGTCATGATGCTTTTTGGCGTGCAAGTGCGTAGCAGCGGAATACGCTGGGCCAGGCGGCCAACGTTGTAGGGGTGAAAGCCGTCGACATCTTTGTCCGGGCGGATGCGCTCAAGCAGTTGCGAGGCATCCAGATGTGCCGGTAGGGGCAATTGCACCAAGATGCCATCAATTTCCGCAGAGTCATTGAGGTTGTCGATCAGGCTCAGCAGTTCAGCCTGACTGGTGCTGGCGGGCAGGTCGTAAGCCTTGGACATAAAGCCGACTTCTTCACAGTCTTTACGCTTGTGCGAGACATAAACCTCGGAAGCCGGGTCGTTGCCCACCAGAATGACCGCCAGGCCGGGGGCGCGCAGGCCGCGCTGGCGGCGCTCGGCGACACGTTGGGCATTTTGCTGGCGGAGGCTGGCGGCAATCGCTTTACCGTCGATCAGTTGTGCGGTCATGTCGCTTGGTTAACCATTGGAATGAATTAAAAAAGGATGCGCATTCTCGCATGGACCGCTGCGTGGGCAAAGGCGCTGCCCGGTCAATTTAAGCTAACTCCTTTATCTCGCTCATTTTTTTTAATTTTCCTGTTGACGCTTTAGGGCTCGCTATATAACATTCGCCCCGCTTGTCGAGCACAGCTAGCTGCTGGGTAACAAGGTTAATAGCATCGTTACAGGATGCGACTAAAGCCGAAGCTTTTAGTCTGCGCTTAAAGCAAGATGCAGATGAATAAGTGCCCGTAGCTCAGTTGGATAGAGCATCCGCCTTCTAAGCGGATGGTCGCAGGTTCGAGTCCTGCCGGGTGCGCCATTTGGCAGCTTGGCACAAGCAATGCAATATGGTGGGCGTAGCTCAGTTGGTAGAGCACAGGATTGTGACTCCTGGTGTCGTGGGTTCGATCCCCATCGTCCACCCCATATTTCAAAACCCCAGGCACATTGTCTGGGGTTTTTGTTTCAGAGTTTTATCCGCGGACGTGGTGGAATTGGTAGACACACTGGATTTAGGTTCCAGCGCCGCAAGGCGTGAGAGTTCGAGTCTCTCCGTCCGCACCATCTTTAGCTTTTCCCTTCTTTATTATGCCGCCTGCTTCTGTAGGGTGACTTCTGCAAATTCCCCCTCTAGAATGCGTGCCCTTGAATCATGGGCCAGAACGGCCGCCTACGTCTGTGCAATGAGGAAAATCCATGCAAGTTTCTGTTGAAAGCACCTCCGCTCTTGAGCGCCGCATGACCATTGGTGTCCCGGCTGAGCGTATCGAGACCGAAGTCAACAAGCGTCTGCAGCAGACTGCTCGTCGCGCTAAGGTGCCAGGCTTCCGTCCAGGCAAAGTGCCAATGAGCGTGATTCGTCAGCGTTACGAAGATGCTGCTCGTCAAGAAGCACTGGGTGACCTGATTCAGGCAACCTTCTACGAAGCTGTGGTTGAGCAAAAGCTGAATCCGGCTGGCTCCCCGGCCGTAGAGCCGAAGGTATTCGAGAAGGGCAAAGACCTTGAATACGTCGCTACTTTTGAAGTGTTCCCAGAATTCCAGGTTACTGGTTTCGAGAACATCGCTATCGAGCGTCTGCAGGCTGAAGTCGCTGATGCCGATCTGGAAAACATGCTGGAAATCCTGCGTAAGCAGAACACCCGTTTTGAAACTGCTGCGCGCGGCGCACAGAATGGCGATCAGCTGAACATCGATTTTGTTGGCAAGGTCGATGGTGAGGCTTTCGCAGGTGGTTCGGCTAAAGGCACTCAGCTGGTGCTGGGCTCCGGTCGCATGATCCCGGGCTTTGAAGACGGTCTGGTCGGCGCCAATGCCGGTGAGGAGCGCGTGCTCAACCTGACCTTCCCTGCTGACTACCAGAACCTGGACCTGGCCGGCAAAGCCGCTGAGTTCACTGTGACGGTCAATGCCGTTGCCGAGCCGCT
>NKIE01000576.1 GCA_002256055.1 Pseudomonas sp. PGPPP3
TAAAACGGCTGAGCTTCGGCAGAGGTTGAACTGCCCGCAGTTGGGTAACGCACGTGGCCGATACCCATGTGGCCAACCAGGCGCTGCATGTGGCGCTGATGAAAGACATCACGCACCAGGCCGTTATCCTTGCGCAGAAACAACCGGCCATCATGGCTAGTCACAATACCGGCAGCATCCTGGCCGCGGTGCTGGAGGACGGTAAGCGCGTCATACAGCGCTTGATTGACGTTCGACTTACCGACGATACCGACGATGCCACACATGTGACGCAACCCCTGCTAGTAGTTCAGGCTAATTCTGGACGTGAGCGGCGATGCCCGCGTCCTTATACGACGCATCAGCTCGGCGAGCTGAGGCCGCTGGCGAGCCACTGACCGGCCGTCCCCAAAATGAGGTTTTTCGACCAGTCTGCGACCATCAGAAAATGCGGTAGCAGACTCGACTGCTGCCACCAAGGATCTTGTTGCACGGGGGCCAAGCTCAGCAGCCCGGTGAGAACCACCACCAGCAAGGCGCCGCGAGCACCACCGAAAACCATCCCGAGAAAACGATCCGTGCCGGACAAGCCCGTCACACGGACCAATTCACTGATCAGAAAATTAACCAGCGCACCGACCAGCAAAGTCGCCACAAACAGAATGGCACACCCAGCGATCACTCGCGCCGAGGGCATCTCAATGAAGTCGGTAAGGTGCTGCGACAGTGCGCCGCCAAACATCCAGGCGACCACACCAGCAATAATCCAGGTGACCAGCGACAAAGCTTCCTTGACGAAGCCCCGCTTCAAACTGATCAAACTGGAGATAGCGATAATGGCGATAATCGCCCAATCAACCCAAGTGAATGCCACTGTGCGGCCTGCATACGGAAAAGGCGCTGCATTTTAACAGAGCCGCCCTCTCTCGGTAAGCGCTGGATCAGCCTCGCTCAGGCTGAAAACGCACCACGAAGCCATTGAGTTTCTGCAGTCGCGTCAATTGATCGCGTAAACGATCGGCCTCGGCACGCTCAATCACCGGCCCGACAAACACCCGATTCATCCCGTCAACATTGCGGATGTAGGCGTTGTAGCCCTTACCGCGCAGAGTCTGCTGCAAGCTCTCAGCACTGGCCCGATTGGACAGGCTGGCCAACTGCACCGACCAACTGACAGCCAAACCATTGGCATCCAGACGACCGACGGGCGGTGGCGTGATGGCTGGCACAGCAGTGGACTTGGCCACTTCAGGCTCAGCGGCTACCGGCGCCTCGACAACCGGCGCGCCCGCATCAGGGCCCACGCCTGGCACCGGCTCCTGCGGCAAGTCCTCAACCTGCGGCACACTCACGGGATCCAGTTCAGCACTGGGCATCGCTGGGGATTGCGGCATGGCCGGGGCATCCACCACCACACGCTGCAGTTCATCCTCGCGAGAAAACAGCATGGGTAGAAAAATCACCGCCAGCGCCACCAATACCAGTGCGCCGACCATGCGCTGCCGCAGTCCCTTATCTAGCAAAGCCATTGCTTGCTTCCTCTTGGGCGCGCAAGGCCAACCATTCCAGGGCCTCGGCAACGCAATAAAAAGATCCGAACACGAGGATTTCATCCCCCTCCGCCGCCTGCTCGCATTGCGCTTCGAGCGCCGCAACCACAGTGGGATAGCTATTAACCTTCGCGCCAAAGCCCAGCAACGCAGCCTGCAATTCCAGCGCAGGTCGCGCGCGTCCGGTCGGCAGCGTGGCCACAGCCCAACTCTGCAGCTCCGACAATAAAGGCTGGAGGACACCCGGCAAGTCCTTATCCGCCAAAAGACCAAACACGGCCAGCCGCTGCCCCACTACAGGGCGCGATGCCAAGCGCTGCGCTAGGTAGTCAGCTGCATGGGGATTATGCCCAACATCCAGCAGGACTGTCAGAGTCTTGCCTTGCCACTGCAGCGCGCGCCGATCCAG
>NKIE01000577.1 GCA_002256055.1 Pseudomonas sp. PGPPP3
GGGCGGTGATCACCACGGGGGCGGCGACGGTGATGTCGTCCCAGTCGATTTCCGCCAGGCCCGAGGTCATCAGCACCGCGACGAACAGCAGTGCCGGCGCGGTGGCAAAGGCCGGCACAGTGCCTGCCAGCGGGGCGAAAAACAGCGCCAGCAAGAACAGCACGGCAACCACGCAGGCGGTCAGGCCGGTACGCCCACCCGCGGCCACGCCGGCGGCCGACTCGATATAGCTGGTGGTGGTGCTGGTGCCGAGCAGCGAACCGCCCATGGCGGCGGTGCTGTCGGCGATCAGGGCGCGGCCCATTTTCGGCAGGTGGCCGTCTTTGCTCATCAGCCCGGCGCGTTTGGCCACGCCGATCAGGGTGCCGGTGTTGTCGAACAGGTCGACGAACAGGAAGGCGAAGATCACGCTGATCATGCCAACGTCCAAGGCGCCCATGATGTCCAGTTGCAGGAAGGTCGGGGCCATCGACGGTGGCATCGACAGGATGCCGCCGAACGGGGTGACGCCCAGCGCAATGGCAATAGCAGTGACCACCAGAATGCCGATCATCACCGCACCGGTGACGCGGCGGGCCTCGAGGGCGACGATCAGGAAAAAGCCGAGAATCGCCAGCAGCGGGCCTGGGCTGGACAGATCGCCAAGACCCACCAGGGTGGCCGGGTTGGCAATCACCAGACCGGCTTCCTTCAGCGCGATCAGGGCCAGAAACAGGCCGATGCCGGCGCTGATGGCCGAGCGCAGCGGCAGCGGAATGCTGTTGATGATCCACTCACGGATGCGAAACACCGACAAGACAAAGAACAGCGTGGCCGAGATAAACACCGCGCCCAGCGCCACCTGCCAGCTGTGGCCCATGTGCAGGACCACGGTGTAGGTGAAGAAGGCGTTGAGGCCCATGCCCGGTGCCAGGGCGATCGGGTAATTGGCGATCAGGCCCATGATGGCCGAGCCGATGGCAGCCGCCAGACAGGTGGCGACAAACACTGCGCCCTTGTCCATGCCGGTTTCGCCGAGGATCGCCGGATTGACGAAGAGGATATAGGCCATGGTCAGAAAAGTTGTCAGACCGGCCAGCATTTCGGTGCGCACGCTGGTGTTGTGCGCCTGCAGTTGGAACAGCTTTTCCAGCATGTGAAAGATCCCCAGGACGCCGCCGGCGCCGATGTTTGCTGCGTGATAGCCATGCCCGCCGACGCCAGTGGTACGAGTGCCAGGTTCGGTGCGAGCGAAGAAGTCGAGCATGATAACAGCTCACCCAAAGGCAGAGAATTTCCGCCGGGCGCTGTGCAGTCGATTGTCTGCCTGAGGCCGGCTATGGTCAGAGGACGAATTTAGCCAAGGAGAACCGATATGAGCGTGCGCGCCTTGATTACCGTCGCCGACGGGGTGGAAGAACTGGAATGCGTGACCCTGATCGACGTGCTGCGCCGCGCGGAGATAGAGGTGCTGGTCGCCAGCATTGAAGGGCGGCGGATGATTACCTGCGCCCACGGCACGCGGCTGACGGCCGATGCCATGCTGGTGGATGTGCTGGCCCAGGCGTTTGACCTGATCGTGCTGCCCGGCGGCATGCCGGGCGCCCAGCGTCTGGCTGACCATCAGCCGTTAGCCGAGCGGGTGCAGCAGCAGGCGCGGGCGGGGCAGTTGTTCGCCGCCATCTGCGCCGCGCCGGCGTTGGCCCTGCAAGGCTATGGCGTACTCAAACAGCGGCGTATGACCTGTTATCCGGCCTTTAGTGATCGCCTCAGTGGCTGCACCTTTGTCGATCAACCGGTGGTAGTGGACGGCAACTGCATCACCAGCCAGGGGCCGGGCACGGCCCTGGCGTTTGCCCTGACCCTGGTGGAGCAGCTTTGCGGCAAGGGGCGGCGCAATGCGGTGGCAAAGGGCATGCTTGCGGATTGCTAGTCGACTTTAGTCGTACGAGGG
>NKIE01000578.1 GCA_002256055.1 Pseudomonas sp. PGPPP3
ACCGGCCAGCCCACCAGGAAGCCGATCGAATAGATCAGGCCGTCGTAGCCGGAGGTGTACACCAGCGCGGAAATCCCCAGGAAAGACGCCGCCGACATGTAGTCGCCGGCAATCGCCAGGCCGTTCTGGAAGCCGGTGATGTTGCCGCCAGCGGCGTAGTAATCAGAGGCCGAGTTGTTCTTTTTCGATGCCCAGTAGGTGATGCACAGGGTCGCGCCAACAAAGGCCACGAACATGACAATCGCCGACACGTTCACCGGTTGACGCTGCACTTCGCCGGTCAAGGCTTCGCCAGCCCACAACAGCGGGGCAAAAATGGACAAACCCAAGGCAGTCAGTAGACGCGCAATCATTTCTGCACCTCATCAAGAATGGCCTGATTCAGGGCATCGAACTCGCCGTTAGCGCGTTGCACGTAGATGCCGGTGAGGATGAAGGCGGAGAGGATCAGACCAACACCCATGGGAATACCCCAGGTGGTGACTGAACCTTCACTGATGGGCGTGCCCAGCAGTTGCGGAGCAAAGGCGATCAGCAGGATAAAGGTTACATACAGGCCAAGCATGATGGCCGACAGCAGCCAGGCGAAACGCTCGCGCTTGGCTACCAGTTGCTTGAATTGCGGAGTTTTTTCGATCCGCTCGTAGACGTCGTCTTTCATTGTTGTTGTCCTCCACAGCACGGGTTGCTGGTGAGTTCACTCTAGATCGCCGGCGCCGGGGTGAAAGACGACCTTAGTCGTAGCCACGACCAAAGTCGCACATCACAGGTGCCCGGGAATCACCAGGCCTTTGAGCCGGTAAACTTCGATATCAATACCGAACGCTCCCGTAGGATAGACATCCTTGATCCGGTACGAGCGACCACTGCGATCGCGCGGAGCATGCTGCAGATCGACGACTCGTTCGGGCGCTGACTGCTTGCCCTCATCCAGCACCAGTAAGACCTTGGGCTTGAGTTTGCTCAGCGGTGAACAGGCGATAATGATGCCGACCTCGCCGTTGTTCATCTCGACGATCTCGCCGGGCGGGTAGATGCCGATGCGGCGCACGAATATCTTGACCAGTTCCTCGTCGAAGTGACTACCACTGGCTTCGAACAGGATACGCAGCGCTTCCAGGCTAGATTTGCCCTTGCTGTAGGGGCGATCACTGTTGATCGCGTCATAGGCATCGACCACCGCAACGATCTTGGCAAAGTAGGGAATTCGCGGCGCATCCAGGCCTCGCGGATACCCGCGACCGTCCAGCCGCTCGTGATGAGAGAAGGCAACGTCCACCGCCGCGGCAGTGACCTGCTCATTGCTCATCAGCAACTTGCGCCCTTCGCTGGCATGGCTCTGCATCACGCGCAGCTCATGGGGCGTCAAAGCACCGGGCTTATTGAGAATGGCGCTGGGCACCTTGATCTTGCCCACGTCATGGAGCATGCCGCACATGCCCAGGTGCTCCAACTCGTCCTGACGCAGACCCAGTTCACGGCCCAACGCGATACTGAAAATGGCCACCCGCAGGCAGTGCTCGGCGGTGTATTCGTCGCTGTGCTTGATCCGCGCCAGCCAGAGCATCGCGCCGGGGTTGCGCAACATGCTCTCGACACACTCCTTGACCACCACCTTGACCTGCACCACATCCAACTCATGGCCCAGACGCACCGCCTCGAGCAGACGCAGGGATTGCTCGCGGGCAGAGTGAAACGCGGGCTCGGCCTGCTGCATTTCCAGGTTGAAATCGACTTTGGCGATCACCGGCTGCAGCTCGGCAGTGGCCGCTGCCGCGAGGTTTTCCTCGACCTGACGTTGCATCCCGACCGAGCGCCGAGCATCCACCCAGACGTACTGGCAGACTTCTGCCAGCAACAGAATTTCCTGCTGCTGACGGATGCGAAAGCCCTGAAATAGAAACGCCGTCTCACTCCACGGGCGGTCC
>NKIE01000579.1 GCA_002256055.1 Pseudomonas sp. PGPPP3
TGAGGGAGCCGGTGCGGGCGCTGACGATCAGGTCAGTGCCACTGATGGTGCTGGCAAAGCTGCTGCGAGTTTCCGTGCGGATGCGCTCCACGGCCAGCAGCAAACACACGGACAGGGCAATTGCGAACACCGTCAGCCAGGCAGTAAAGCGGCGGTTGGCCAGGCTGGCCAGGGCCAGACGTATGAGGTACATGCTCAGAGCTCCGACGGGCGCGAGGCGCGGTTGAGGTCGCTCAGCGACAGGCTACGGTCAAACAGGGGCGCCAGACTCTGGTCGTGGCTGACAAACAGCAGGCTGGAACCGGCGGCGCGGCATTCGGCAAACAGCAGTTGCAAGAAGGCCTCGCGAGCATCGCTGTCCAGGGCTGAAGTGGGCTCGTCGGCGATCACCAGTTCGGGCTGACCGATCAGGGCGCGGGCGGCGGCGACACGCTGTTGCTGGCCAATCGACAGGCTGTCGGCGCGGCGCGCCTGCAGCGCCGGATCGACCAGGCCAAGGTGGCTGAGCAGGGCGCTGGCGGCCTGGCTCACACTGCCGTGGCGCTGTTGCGCGCGTTGCGTACGCAGTTTGGAAAAATGGCAGGGCAGTTCGACGTTTTCGCGCACCGAGAGAAACGGCAGCAGGTTGAACTGCTGGAAGATATAGCCGGTGTGGTCGACGCGAAAATGATCGCGGGCGCCGGCGGACATGCTGCTGAGGTCTGCGCCGAGCAAGTGGATACGTCCACGACCGGGCTTTTGCACGCCGCCCAGCAGGCCCAGCAGGGTGGTTTTGCCGCTGCCGCTGGGGCCTTTGAGGAACAGGCTTTCACCCTGCTGCAGGGTGAAAGCCGGGATATCCAGCAATTCAGCTTGGCCGGGCCAGGCAAAGCCCAGCTCGGTCAGTTCAATCAGTGCGCTCATTGGGTGTCCAGAGGCGAGGCCAAGATCGGCAGGAGCACCCTAGCGCCGCCCAATAGTGGCCTGCAAGGGTTGTCAGAAGCTCAGACGTGGTTGTGCGGCTGAGAGTTCAGCGCCTTGCTGGCCGTTATGGCCGATCAGTTGCACCTGGATTTTATCGGTGGCGGGGAAAAGCTTGAACAGCTCGCTGAGGTCGATAGCCGCCAGCGCCTGCGGCTGGCTGCAGGTCAGTACGTAGTTGGCGTCGATATCGCTGTGTTCGGCGCCATGCTCTTTGTCGTGTTCTTCGTGTTCTTCGTGTTCTTCGGCGTGTGCCTCGAACAGCGGGCTATGCAGTTCGTGGCTGGTGATGACACAACCGGCTGCAGCGGCAATGCCAAACAGCGCCAGGGGTGTCTGCAGTTGTTGCTGGGCACGCGCCACGGCAGCTTTGTCGCTGGTGCTGACGGCGGCATGTTCAAACCCCACCAGGTTCATCGCCGGGCTTTCCAGGGCCAACTCCAGGCGCTGGCCTTCCAGCGCTACGTTCAGCTGTGCAGCGCCGTGCTCGTGGGCGGCAAGGCTGGCGTGCTCATCGTGGTGCTCATGTTCGTCATGGGCGGCGTGAGCGGCCGCCAGGGGCAGCAGGGCGAAAGGCAGGGCAAATAGCAGGCGGCGCATGGCAACTCCGGAAGGCTGTGGCAAATAAAGTTGTTACGTTATAACGACTTTATTTGCCCCTGACCAGCCCTGCAGTCGTTACTCAGTAGATAGCCTGGTACAGCTTGCGCCGGTAGGTAGTGACCAGCGGATGGTCATTGCCGAGTAGGTCGAACACTTGCAGCAGGGTTTTGTGCGGCAGGCCGTCGGCGTAGTTGCGATTACGCACGAACAGACGCAGCAAGGCATCCAGGGCGGCCTCGGGCTGCTGGCGAGCGAGTTGCTGGATGGCCAGTTGATAGACCGCTTCGTCGTCTTCGCTGTTGGCGGCCAAGCGGCTTTTCAGTTCGGCCACGTCTGGTAGGGCGGCGGCCTGGCGCAGG
>NKIE01000580.1 GCA_002256055.1 Pseudomonas sp. PGPPP3
AACCGCCGGCGTCCAGCTCAGCAGCGACTTGGTTTTACTGATATCGACATGCAGCGAACCGCACAGGCGCTGGGCTGTATCACGCTTACCCAGCAGTGCCGCAAACCCCTGCAACAAGCCGACGGGCACCGGAACCAACCGGGCCGGCTTACCCAGCGCACGCCCCATGCGGCGCAACAGCTCCGTGGTGGACACATCCTCATCATCGCTGACCAGAAACGTCTGGTTCGCCGCGGCTGGGTGGTCGATACAAGT
Organism: Pseudomonas sp. PGPPP3; assembly: GCA_002256055.1. Lineage (GTDB taxonomy): Bacteria > Pseudomonadota > Gammaproteobacteria > Pseudomonadales > Pseudomonadaceae > Aquipseudomonas. The sequence continues at coordinate 256 of NKIE01000580.1, forward strand.
GACGATCAAATCCACTAGGTTTTCCAGCGCCACCAGGCTGCGCTTGTTATCGATCGCCCCCAACGGCAACGGCACGCCTTTGGCTAGCCAGTTCATCATGCTGCGGAAATTGGCTTTCACACCAGGGCCGTAGACCAGTACGGGGCGGATGATCACCACCTCCATACCGGTTTCCACCGCCAAGGCACGCAGGCCTTGTTCGGCCTCCATTTTGGAAATGCCGTAGGGGTCCACAGGTGCGGGGGGCTGGTCTGCACTGAAAGCCTCGCCCACAGGGCTGGCCTCACCGCAGACTTTGGCGGAGCTGAGGAAGATGAAGCGCTTGACGCCGTGTTCGGCGGCTTGGCGGGCCAGGTTGAGGGTGCCGAGGACGTTGACCGAGCGGTACTCCAGAAGCGGGCTGGCCGACGAATCACTCATTACATGCACCCGCGCCGCCGCGTGGATCACGCAGTCCACACCGGCCAACACGCGGGAAAAATCGCTGGTAGCAAAGTCGCCAACCTGAACGAACTCAATCGCCGCCTCGACCGCCTTGGCACCTCGGGACAGCGCTGAAACCTTCATGCCGGGCTTGGCACTCAACAGCTTCACCAACGCTTGCCCCACAAAGCCAGACGCCCCTGTAACAACAACCTCAGACATGGGTAGACGCCTTGGGCTTGCGCAACAACTCCAGAAGTTTGAACGGGACTTTCAGCAACACCAGAGCAATATGGGTGTAAACACCGTTTTCGCGGCAGGCGCGCACAATTTCCTTGTTCAAGCGAATGCTGCTTTTGATTCCCGCCGTGCTTGCACCGCCCGCACGCATCCGGACCAACACCTTATCGATGCGCACGTAATTGAGTTTATTAACCAATAACCAGCGGACGAAAATCTCGTAATCCGAGGAGATTTTGTAGTTGAGGCTGTAACCACCAAAACGTTTATAGACCTGATTGCGCACAAAGGTCGCCGGGTGCGGCGGCATCCAGCCGAAACGAAGTTTCCAGGGCTTGAAGGTTTCAGAGGAGTAATAACGCGTCACACGGTTTAAATCTTCAGCGGAAACAAAGACAACATCACCGAATACAACATCTGCAGCGGGTGCAGCGTCAAAAGCGGCAACAACATCGCTGATAGCGTGGCGCGACTCATAAAAGTCATCCGAATTCAGCAACCCCACCACATCGCCTGTCGCGCGTGCGACGCCTTTGTTCATGGCGTCATAAATACCGCGATCACGCTCACTGATCAGCACACTGATAGAAGAACGGTACTCCTCGATGATCGACAAGGTGTTATCCGTCGAACCACCGTCCACCACAATGTATTCGATGTCCGCATAGTCTTGAGCAATAACAGACTCAATCGCGTCCCTGATCGTTTCACCACTGTTGTAGCAAACGGTAATGATGGAAACCTTCAAATCAACAACTCCAAAACCCGGCAAAAATTAGCAAGAACCGTGTAAACATAAAAACGCTGAACCGCCCTAGCGAAACTTCAACGCGAAATACCGCTTGATCAGTGACGATAGTAAAGACACACGCCACGCTAATTGGGTAACTCTTGAGGCTGACGATTTACCCGCCGTATCCGATACGTTGCCGCCGTGGCGACGATAGAGCATCAGTGGCAAATCAACAAATTCGACGCGCCCTATCACCGTCCCGAC
>NKIE01000581.1 GCA_002256055.1 Pseudomonas sp. PGPPP3
CACGCCTCTGCCACTCAGTTGCTCATCCACGGCGCCATCCTGCGGGTGGGGCAGATGCTGCTGGGGCATAGCGACCTGGCGACCACGCAGATCTACACCCACGTGGCACGTGCGCGCTTGCAGGCGCTGCATGCGACCCATCACCCGCGCGGTTAGCGAGGCGATAAGCGGGCGGTTCAGGGCGATCCGCAGCGGTCGGTGCGGCAAGGCTTCTGTGATAGGCTTTGCGCCATCTTTGACTGTCCGCCGCTCAACAGGAGTACCCATGCGCGTGACCCGGATTTTCGCTGCTGTAGCCCTTGGCCTTGCCGGTAATCTGGCCCTGGCTGCCGACCCCGATCAGGCCATCCGCAGTTCTTTGAAAGCCATTGATCCTGATATGAAGGTCGAGGCAATTGCCGAGAGCCCGTTGACTGGGATTTTTGAGGTGCACCTGCCTGGTGGCCGCGTGCTGTATTCCAGCGCTGACGGCCAGTACATGCTGCAAGGCTTTCTCTACCAGTTCAAAAATGGTCAGGCGCTGAACCTCACTGAGCAGGTCAAGAGCAAGGCCATTGCCAAGGAAATGGCCAAAATACCTGTCAGCGATATGGTGGTCTTTGCCCCCAAAGAGCCTAAGACACATATCACGGTATTCACCGACACCGATTGCGGTTACTGCCAGAAGCTCCATCGTGAAGTTCCGGAACTCAATCGTCGTGGCGTAGAAGTGCGCTATGTGGCCTTTCCACGCCAAGGTGTGGGTTCTCACGGTTACAACGGTCTGGTCAGCGTCTGGTGCGCGAAAGACCGCCAAGACGCAATGAACAAGGCCAAGTCCCGTGAAGAGCTGCCGCTAGGCAAGTGCGATAATCCGGTGGCTAAGCAGTACGAAATAGGCCAACTGATCGGCATCAATGGTACGCCGGCCATCGTTCTGGCCAATGGTGAGCTGATTCCCGGCTACCAGCCGGCACCGGAACTGGCCAAACTGGCTCTAGAGGCCAAGTAACCTGGCTGGTCGCTGGATTTGCCAATGGCACCAGCGATGAATTGACTAATAAGGTCGCGCTTCGTAATGTGCGGCTCTTTTATACGGCCGGAGCATGCTCCGGCCGCTTACTGTGAAGATGGGGTATAGCAGCGTGAAACCGGTGAAAGTAGGCATCTGTGGGCTGGGAACCGTCGGTGGCGGCACCTTGAATGTACTCAAGCGTAACGCTGAGGAAATTACCCGTCGTGCCGGTCGCGGTATTGAAGTTGCCCAGATTGCTATCCGCTCGCCTAAGCCCCAGTTCGATACGACAGGCATCAGCCTGACCAACGATGTGTTCGATGTGGTGAATAACCCAGAAATCGACATCGTTGTTGAGTTGATCGGCGGCTATACCCTAGCTCATGAACTGGTGCTCAAGGCCATCGACAACGGCAAGCATGTGGTCACTGCCAACAAGGCGCTGATCGCCGTGCACGGTAACGAAATCTTCGCCCGCGCCCGCGAGAAGGGCGTGATCGTCGCCTTCGAAGCCGCCGTAGCCGGTGGTATTCCGGTGATCAAGGCGATCCGTGAAGGTCTGGCGGCTAACCGCATCAACTGGCTGGCCGGCATCATCAACGGCACCGGCAACTTCATCCTCACCGAGATGCGCAGGCCCTGGGTTACGAAGAAGCCGATCCGACCTTCGACGTTGAAGGCATCGACGCGGCGCACAAGCTGACCATCCTGGCATCGATTGCTTTCGGTATTCCGTTGCAGTTCGACAAGGCCTACACAGAAGGCATCAGCAAACTGACCAGTGCCGACGTCAATTACGCCGAAGCCTTGGGCTACCGCATCAAGCACCTCGGCGTGGCGCGCCGTACCGAGGCCGGCATCGAATTGCGTGTGCATCCGACCCTGATTCCGGCTGACCGCCTGATTGCCAACGTCAACGG
>NKIE01000582.1 GCA_002256055.1 Pseudomonas sp. PGPPP3
GGCGGCACGGAGTATCTGCGCCGGCGGCTTTAACCTGCCCAGCGCCACCGCGGCCCTGGCGCTGTTCGTGGTCGCCATGCTCAGCCTGGGCGCCGGTAACGGTGCCGTGTTCCAACTGGTGCCGCAGCGCTTTCGCAAGGAAATCGGCGTGATGACTGGCCTGATCGGTATGGCCGGCGGCATCGGCGGCTTCCTGTTGGCGGCCGGCTTGGGTGCGGTAAAACAATCCACCGGCGACTACCAACTGGGCCTGTGGCTGTTTGCCAGTCTGGGTATCCTCGCCTGGTTCGGCCTCTACGGGGTCAAGCTGCGCTGGAGAACCACCTGGGGCTCGGCGGCCGTGACGGTCGCACGGGTTTAAGCACCAGCCTTACCATGGCCCGCGCCGGTTTTTGCCGCCGCGGGCTTTGTCGTCAGCCATACCGAGAGAATCGCCCATGAGCCTGCAACTGAGCGTTGGTGAAGCCACGGCCACCGGCCCCCGGGCCCAGAACCAGGATGCCCTGCGCATCGTCACGCCGACGCCGGCCCTGGCCGCCAGCAAAGGCAGCCTATTCGCCCTCGCCGATGGCGTCAGTCAATGCGCCGACGGCGGCCTGGCCGCCCGCGCCACCGTGCAGGCCCTGGCCCTAGACTACTACGCGACGCCGGAAACCTGGGCCGTGGCGCAATCGCTTGATCGCCTGTTGATTGCCCACAACCGCTGGCTGCAGGCCAATGGTGGTGGCCAGCCGCTGCTCACCACCCTTACCGCCCTTGTGTTGCGGGGGCGGCGCTTTACCCTGGCCCACGTCGGTGACTGCCGCGCCTACCGCTGGCATGCCGACACACTGGAGTTGCTCACCGAGGACCATGTCTGGGAGCAGCCCGGCATGCAGCATGTGCTCAAGCGCGCCCTGGGCCTGGATCAGCACCTAGTGGTGGATTACCTGGAAGGCGAACTGCACGAAGGCGAGAGTTTCCTGCTGGTCTGCGACGGCATCTGGTCGGTGCTCGGCGACCACGGCATTCGCAGCATCCTGCAGGCCGAGGCCGAACCCACCGCCGCCTGCCAAGCCCTGGTCAGCGCCGCCCATCTGGCCGGCAGCCAGGACAACGCCAGCGCCCTGCTGGTGCGCATCGAACAGTTGCCACAAAGCGCCCTGGCCGACACCCTGGCCCAACTCGACCAATGGCCGCTGCCGCCAAAACTGCGCGCCGGCCAGACCTTCGAGGGCTGGCAAGTGGAAAGCCTGCTGGGTGAGTCACGCCAGTCCCTGCTGTACCGGGTGCACGACAATCAGCAACGCGCCTGGCTGCTCAAAACCCTGCCGCCGAGCCGCCATAACGACCCACAGGCCGGCCCGGCATTGCTGCAGGAAGAGTGGTTTCTCAAACGTGTGGCCGGCCGCCACTTTGCCGAGGCTCACCCCCTGCCCCAACGCCAACACCTGTATTACGTGCAGCGCGAATACCGCGGTCAGACCCTGGCCGAACAGCTGCGCCTAAACGGTCCATTGGCTCTGCCCCACTGGCTGGAGATTGCCCCGCGCCTGTTGCGGGCGCTGGGCATGCTGCACCGACGCAATATCCTGCACCGCGACATCAAGCCGGAAAACCTGCTGTGGAGCGAGGATGGCGAGCTACGCGTGCTCGATCTTGGCCTGGCATATTGCCCAGGCCTGTCGCGGGATGAAGAGCACAGTTTGCCGGGCACCCCCAGTTACATCGCCCCAGAAGCCTTTGCCGGCGCGTCTCCCAGCGCACAGCAGGATCTCTATGCCGCCGGCGTCAGCCTCTACTACCTACTGACCGGGCATTATCCCTACGGCGAAATCGAAGCCTTCCAGCACCCACGCTTTGGCCAGCCGACCGCCGCCAGCCGCTACCGCCCGGACCTGCCGAACTGGCTTGACGACTGCCTGACCCGCG
>NKIE01000583.1 GCA_002256055.1 Pseudomonas sp. PGPPP3
CTGCGGTAAGGAAAAACCGGTTGATCGTCATCATTCTGTCTCCTGCTTTGGGCAGGGCATAGCGCGTCCGCCCAACAGACGGAAGCAGACCCGGCGCCTGAGGGTTGCGGATTGACGGACATTTTCATGCTGCGCTGCACAATTTTGTTGCGCTGACGGAGAGTTCGGGGAATCATGCAGATATGACTACCAACCGCGCCATCCTTGAAGCGATCGCCACCAAGCGCGTGCTTTCCTCCACTTATAACGGCACCGCGTTCATCCTCGCGCCCCATATTATCTATACAAGGCGGGATCTGGTCTATCTTGATGCCGTGCCGATCGCGAAGAACGGTGCGCCGCCGCGCGAGGAGAAGATTGCGACCTTCAAGGTTGATGGCATGGCCGATATTGCTATGGCGGATGGCACGTTTTCCATCTGCCCGCTGTTCGAGCCCTATCTGGAAAAATATCGCGGAACGACGCTGTTTTCCGTCGACGCCTAAGGGCGCTTACTATCATGACAAAGGGTTAACGTTGCGGCCATCGGCGCGACAATAGGGGGGAGATATAGCCTCCTTATTGGGTCGCACCAGCCACCTTTACCCTGGGTGGCACGTAGATCGCGGCGTCGGCGACACTTCCCCAGTCCCCGACGCCGTTTTCTTTTGCGTATTAGGCGGCAGCGCTGCTTGCGCCCCGCGTCCGCAATTCCTCATTCAGCATTTCGGCAAGCAGGAAGGCCAGTTCAAGCGACTGGCCGGCGTTGAGGCGCGGGTCACAATGCGTGTGGTAGCGGTCGGCCAAGTCCATCATCGTCACGTCCATTGCACCGCCGGTGCATTCGGTGACGTTCTGGCCGGTCATTTCGATGTGGATGCCACCGCCATGCGTGCCTTCGGCACGGTGCACGGCAAAGAAGCCCCGCACTTCGGCAAGGATGCGCTCAAACGGGCGGGTTTTGTAGCCGTTGCTCGCCTTCACGACATTGCCGTGCATGGGGTCACAGGACCAGACGACCGGATGGCCTTCTGCCTTCACCGCGCGGACGAGGGCCGGAAGATGGGCTTCGATCTTGTCATGGCCATAACGCGTGATCAGCGTCATGCGCCCGGCGATGCGGTTCGGATTGAGCGTATCGAGCAGACGAAGCAGAGCGTCCGGCTCAAGGCTCGGGCCGCACTTCATGCCAATCGGGTTGCCGATGCCCCGCAGATATTCAACGTGGGACGAGCCGACAAAGCGCGTCCGGTCACCAATCCACAGCATATGGGCGGACGTGTCATACCAGTCACCCGTCAGTGAATCCTGACGTGTCAGCGCCTGCTCATATGGCAGCAGCAGCGCCTCATGGCTGGTGTAGAAGCTCGTGCCCTTCAACTGGGGAACAGTATCAGGGTCGATACCGCACGCCGCCATGAAGTCGAGCGCTTCGCCGATGCGGGCAGCCACGTCCTTGAACTTCTTCGCCCAGGGCGAACGGCCCATGAAATCATGCGTCCAAGCATTGACCTGATGCAGGTTCGCATAGCCACCCTGTGCAAAGGCGCGCAGCAGATTGAGGGTCGCTGCCGACTGCGAATAGGCGCGCAGCATGCGGTTCGGATCAGGGATGCGGCCAGCTTCATCGAACGCGATATCGTTGATGATGTCCCCACGATAGGAGGGCAGCGTTACGCCATCGATTTCTTCCATGTCGGCTGAGCGCGGCTTGGCGAATTGCCCTGCCATGCGGCCAACTTTGACGGTCGGAAGCTTGGACGAAAAGGTAAGCACCACGGCCATCTGCAGGAGCACCTTGAAGGTGTCGCGGATGTTGTTAGGGTGGAATTCTGCAAAGCTTTCCGCGCAATCGCCGCCCTGCAACAGGAAGCCCTTGCCCGCAGCTACCTGCGCCAGATCCGCCGTCAGGCTGCGTGCTTCGCCTG
>NKIE01000584.1 GCA_002256055.1 Pseudomonas sp. PGPPP3
GCCGGATCCTGCCAGCCGGTCTGGAGCCTGTAAGCTGCCATTCAATCTAGGGGGACACCAGCGGCACGGATCCGTCGCGGCTCCGCCCATATGCGATTGACTGCTGCCAGGCGCACAAACGAAGACCCGCACCCGGCCAGAAGCGGAACGTGGCGAGCGTTGGCCTTCAGGCCGCCTGGTTCTTTGCTCGGCAACCTTCACCGCCACCGAACAACTGTCGGGTACCGCTTCAAATCCGTCTCTAGACATTGATAGCAATTTGACCAAGTGACTCCTCACCCGCTGGTCAGGATCGGTCGTACTGTTGAGATGAGACCTTAGACTGCGTCGTCTGGGAGGACCAAAAGCGTGCCAAAAATTCGCTGTATCGAAATTCGCAACTTCCGCTCGATCAAATCACTTGATTGGTGCCCCGGCCCAGGCGTGAATTGTTTGGTGGGCCCGGGGGACAGTGGAAAGTCCACGATCCTCGACGCGATTGACATCTGCCTATCGGCACGACGAAGCTGGAGCTTTTCGGATTCGGACTTCTACAACCAAGACGTGACCAAGCGACTGCACGTTCGCCTGACGATCGGTGCGCTCCCCGACGCCCTGCTGGATCTCGATGCCTACGGAGATTACCTCCGAAGCTACGACGATGAGCTCGGATTTATCGACGACGAACCTAAACATGGGAACGAAACTGTCCTGACACTCGAGCTGGGCGTGGAGGCTGATCTGGAGCCTCAATGGCGCCTCTACTCCGACCGTGCCGAGGACAGCGAACGTCGCAAATCGCTGGCTTGGAAGGATAGGTTGGCGCTCGCGCCCGCGAGGCTTGGCAGCCATTCGAACTCGAATCTCTCCTGGTCGCGGGGATCGGTTCTGAATAGGCTGTCGGACGGGCGCGTCAACGTTGGAACGGCGTTGGTCGATGCCGCCCGCGAAGCCCGTGTCTCGTTTGGCGAGCAAGCCGGCGAGACCGTGTCCGATGTCCTCGACGCTGTAGCGGAGACGGCGAGGGAACTCGGCATCAACGTTGGATCAGAAGACGGGATCCCGCTGCGGACACTCGGCGTGGGGTCTGCTCGACTGCTGCTTGCGGGACTGCATCGGCGCGCCGCGGCGCACACCAGCATGCTCTTGGCCGACGAGATTGAATATGGACTCGAGCCGCACCGTCTGATTCGCCTTCTGCACTCCATGGGCGCAAAGGACAAGAACGACGCGCTGCAGGTCTTCATGACAACACACTCGCCGGTCGCCATCCGTGAGCTGAGTGGCGACCAAGTGTACGTGGTACGTCGCAAGGCGCGGACGCATGCCGTCGCGAAGGTCGGAACTGAGGACGCGATCCAGGGAGCCCTCCGAACGTATCCCGAGGCATTCCTTTCGAGAACAGTCGTTGTCTGCGAAGGGGCCAGCGAGATCGGGCTTCTGCGCGGTATCGATCTCCACCGGGCGTCCAAGGGCGAGGCTTCGGCTTTCGCAGCGGCATGCACTTTTCTTGACTCGTCCGGCGGCACGCCCGAGCGCACGCTTCAACGAGCGCAGATCTTCCGAGGGCTTGGGTTTGAGACGATCGCCTTTATGGACTCTGACCTCAACGTCGATCAGGACGAGCTCGAAAAGACAAGTAACGCCGGAGTGCAGGTGTTCCTATGGGAGGAAGGGCATGCACTCGAGCAAGCGATGTTCAATGGCATCTCTGACGCTGCAGTCAACGAGCTGCTGGATTTGGCCGTCGAACTCAACTCGGAAGAGGATGTCGACTCGAGCATCATGCAGGTGTCAGAAGGCAGTTTCACGCTCGAATCGGTGCGAGAGTTGTTCAACCGTGCCGGTGTGTACGGGGGCGACATTCGCAAAATCCTTGGGGACGCGGCCAAACTCAGCTCGAAGGCCAAAAAGGGCAAGCCCGC
>NKIE01000585.1 GCA_002256055.1 Pseudomonas sp. PGPPP3
GCGTGGCAAAGGCAGTTTTGAAGTCAAAGACCTGACTGTGAACATGACCGGAGATGCCGATTTTATTCTCGAGCAGATGAAGCCCATCCTCGAGCAGTCGCTGGTCAAGCGCAAAATCGACGTTCAGTGTCTGGAGTACAAAGACGCTTATGCTTCCGGCAAGGTGATGAAGCAAGAAGCGACTTTGCGCGAAGGCATCGACAAGGAGTTGGCGAAGAAGATCGTCGCTCATGTCAAAGAGGCCAAGCTAAAAGTACAAGCTGCCATTCAGGGTGAGCAGGTACGCATTACCGGTAAGAAACGCGACGATCTGCAGGAAGCCATCGCTGCTCTGCGCGCGCGCGATTTCGGCATGCCATTGCAGTTCAATAACTTCCGCGATTAAGTGGTTGTGGACCCGAGGTTGATCGTCGGGTCTGCACACAACTTACTGCAGTAGTGGCTGTCGTGTTCCTGTGTCGTGTTTTATATAGGTACAGGCGTACTCGAATACGCGGCATGAGTGCCGCGTATTAAAACAGCCAATTAACCGATACAGCAGCGTGCTTGATCAGTTATTCAGATAGTCGTGCTTTTTCAATTTTTTCCAGCTCTTGCTGGAAGGCCTGATCAAGAAGGCTGGCCTTCTTGCGCCAAGGCTTACGCTCGGGATCCGGTTGAGCGGCGTAGGTAACAACTTCCCCGCCGTATACGTCCTTGTAACGTTGCGCCTGGCGCTCAAGTTCTGCGCGCAGTTCGTCTTTCGTCACGTGGTTTTCCGTTGCTGATGATGGGCAGCTGACAACGCAAGGTTTGAAGCCTTGCTGCTACGGTCGCTGCGGGTTAAATCTGTTTCGGTTTGTATTGTAAAGTCTTGAGTGCAGAAAAGAATAGAGCTGTTTGTTGAACTGCTCAAGTTGCATGTCCATTTTATAGGCGGCTTATTTCCAGTTTCGATGAGATTTGTTTCGGACAATAACGCATCGCCTGGATTTTTACGTTAAAAATACAAAGCCCCTTAAAAAGGGGCTTTGTATGTCAGCTTTAAAGCTTAGACGTTGAAGCGGAAGTGCATCACGTCGCCGTCTTTAACGATGTATTCCTTGCCTTCCAGGCGCCATTTGCCCGCTTCTTTGGCGCCGGCTTCGCCCTTGTATTGAATGAAGTCGTCGTAGGCGATGACTTCAGCGCGGATAAAGCCTTTTTCGAAGTCGGTGTGGATCACAGCGGCCGATTGCGGGGCCGTAGCGCCAACCTTGATGGTCCAGGCGCGAACTTCTTTAACTCCAGCGGTGAAGTAAGTCTGCAGATTGAGCAGCTCATAGCCGGCGCGAATCACGCGGTTGAGGCCGGGCTCTTCAAGCCCCAAGGCTTCGAGAAACATGTCTTTCTCTTCGCCATCATCCAGTTCGGCGATTTCGGCTTCGATCTTGTTGCAGACAGGCACTACTGGCGCGCCCTCAGCGTCGGCGATGGCTTGCACCACGTCGAGCAGCGGGTTGTTCTCGAAACCGTCTTCGGCGACGTTAGCGATATACATGACCGGCTTGCTAGTGAGCAGGTGGAAGCCGCGAATCAGTTGTTTCTCATCGTCGCCCAGGGTCTTGAGCAGGGTGCGTGCCGGCTTGCCTTCGCTGAAGTGCGGGATCAGCAGTTCCAGCAGGGCCTTTTGGGCTACGGCGTCTTTGTCGCCGCCTTTGGCGTTGCGGGTGACTTTCTGCAGTTGCTTCTCGCAGCTGTCGAGGTCAGCAAAGATCAGTTCGAGGTCAATGATCTCGATGTCGCGCTTAGGGTCGACACTGTTGGCGACGTGAATGACGTTGTCATCCTTGAAGCAGCGCACCACATGGGCGATGGCGTCGGTCTCGCGGATGTTGGCGAGGAACTTGTTGCCCAGGCCTTCGCCCTTCGAGGCG
>NKIE01000586.1 GCA_002256055.1 Pseudomonas sp. PGPPP3
GCCGGGGCTACGAGTACAATGGCGACACCAGCGGCTTGCTGCAGCGTATCGATCAGTTAATGTTACTGGCCATGCAGAGCCTGGAGGTCAAGCGCAAGGTCATCCAGCACCATATGGACAATGGCCTGTACCCCTACACCAAACGGTATCTGGGCACCCTGCGTAATCACTTCTCGACCATTGGCCTGAATGGCATCCACGAGATGCTGCGCAACTTCAGCGCCGATCGCGAGGGTATGCACACCGCCACCGGGCGCGAGTTTGCCCTGCACCTGCTCGACCATGTGCGGGCCACCCTGGTGCGCTTCCAGGAAGAAACCGGCCACCTGTACAACCTCGAAGCCACACCGGCGGAGGGCACCACCTACCGCTTTGCCAAGGAAGATCTTAAACGCTACCCGGACATCCTCCAGGCCGGCTGTGGCGATGCACCGTACTACACCAACTCTTCGCAGTTGCCGGTGGGTTTTACCGACGATCCTTTCGAGGCGCTGGAGTTGCAGGACGCTCTGCAGTGCAAATACACCGGCGGCACCGTGCTGCACCTGTACATGGCAGAGCGGATCAGCTCCACCGAGGCGTGCAAGAACCTGGTGCGCAACGCCTTGAGCCGCTTCCGCCTGCCGTACCTGACCATCACCCCGACCTTTTCCATCTGCCCGGTGCACGGCTACCTGGCTGGCGAACACGAATTCTGCCCGCAGTGCGATCAGGCCCTGCTGCAGCGGCAGCAGGCCTGCGCCAGCTGCGCCTGAAACTTTTTTATCCACGCAAGGAGCAACACCATGACCGTCGAACAACTCCCACAAGAACTGCGTCAACGCTGTGAGGTTTGGACCCGGGTGATGGGCTATCACCGTCCGGTGGCGGCCTTCAATCCGGGTAAGCAGGCCGAGCACCGCGAACGTCGGCACTTCACCGAAGCGGCCAGCTCATGCCGCTCGGCGTGACGCCAGCGCTACGGGTCGGGGGCTTTGTGCCCCTGACCACCCTGGATTATCCAGGGCGTCTGGCCTGCGTATTGTTCTGCCAGGGCTGTGCCTGGCGCTGCCGCTATTGCCACAATCCGGGGCTGATCGTACCGCGTGGCAAGGACGAGAAACCCTGGCCCGAGATTGTAGATTTCCTCCAGCGCCGCCAGGGTTTGCTTGAGGCCGTGGTGTTCAGCGGTGGTGAGCCGACGTTGCAGGCCGCTTTACAGGCGGCGATTGCCGAGGTGCGCGAGCTGGGCTTCAAGATCGGCCTGCACACGGCCGGCATCCGCCCGCAGGCGCTGGAGCGAGTGTTGCCACTGGTGGATTGGGTGGGCTTCGATGTCAAGGCACTGGCCGAAGACACCGCGCTGATTACCGGCATTCGCGGCAGTGGGGCGGCCAACTGGCGCAGCCTGGAGTTATTGCTGGCCAGTGGGGTCGACTACGAATGCCGCACCACCGTGCACTGGCACCTGCTCGATTGCCACAAACTCTGGACCCTGGCCAAGCGCCTGCGCGACGCCGGTGTCGAGCGTTATGTGGTGCAGTGTGTGCGTACCGCGCAGATGTGGGACGCGAATTTACCGGCAGCCCCCGAGCCCCTGCATCAGGGCGAACTCTGGCAGTTGCTGGAGCAGTTGTTTCCCCACTTCAGCCTGCGCGGGCAATAAGTCCTGGGTCTTCATTGAACTCGGCGAGCAGGCGCGCCACGCTGGGGATATGAATATGCCGGCCACGGCTTTCGATCAGTCCGGCCTGACGCAGGCGAGCCATGGTCCGTGAGAGGGTTTCTGGTTGCATCGACAGGCGCGCCGCAATCAGCCGTTTGGGCAGCTGCAGGTCAATTTCGGCGCTGTCTACGGCGCGATTTTCCAGTTGTTGAATCAGGTACAGGGCAAAGCGCTGGGTGG
>NKIE01000587.1 GCA_002256055.1 Pseudomonas sp. PGPPP3
CCAGGGTCAGGCGAATGTTGCCAACTTCGGCCTTGCCAGCGGCCAGACGCTGTTCGGAACGCTCAATGCCGTGGTCTACCGCGTTACGCAGCATGTGCTCCAACGGCGCAACGATGCGCTCCAGCACGGTACGGTCCATCTCACCATCGGCGTTGCCAACGGTGAATTCCACCTGCTTGCCCAGCTCGCCCGCCACCTGACGCACAATCCGACGCAGACGCGGCACCAGACGATCGAATGGCACCATGCGCGTACGCATCAGGCCTTCCTGCAGCTCGGTGTTGACCCGTGCCTGTTGCAGCAACAGGGTCTCGGCATCGCGGTTGCGCGCGGCCAGGGTTTCTTTCAGGTCGAGCAAGTCGGAGGCCGACTCGAACAGCGCTCGCGAGAGCTGCTGCAACTGTGAGTGGCGGTCCATTTCCAGCGGGTCGAAGTCTTCGTAACCCACTCGCTCGGCCTCGGCCTGGTAACGGCTGAGAATCTGCGCCTGCGTCTCGGTATCGAGGCGGCGCAACTGATCACGCACCCGCTCAATGGTGGCTTCCATCTCGCCGAGGGTGAAGCTGACATCACTGACCTGCTGCTCTACCCGTCCACGGAAGATCGATGTCTCACCGGCCAGGTTAACCAGGCCTTCAAGCAAGTCCGCCGGCACCTTCACCAGCTCCTGCGGCGCGCGCCGAGAGGCGGCTTCGAGCGCGGCCTCCTGGGCGCGGCGCACGAACGGCAGCACCCGCGCAATCTCGACTTTCGCGGGCAGTGCACTGGCCGCCAGGAATGGGCTGTCGAGCACCGGCGACGGCGCCTCGACAGTGACGTCCTGACTAACCTGCAGCTCTACATCGTCTTGTGGAGCGACGGCCGCATCGGCAGCAGTATTGTCGTACAAGCGTTTGCGCAGCTGCTCAAGCTCACCCTGCAAGCCTTCAAAGCCCGATTGCACATCAACAAATAGGCTTTCCGGCCAAGGCGCACCGTGCTGCTGGGCCTCGCTCAAATGTTGTTCAAGGTCGTGGCAAAGATCACCCAGACGACGCTGACCCGCCAGGCGCGCACCGCCTTTAAGGGTGTGCAAAACACGCAGGATATCGGCAACCGGAGCACTGTCTTGCGCCGAGCTTTCCAACCGTCCCGCAGCGCTTTCCAACTCTTCCAGCAGCTCATCGGCCTCTTCGAGGAAGATGTCGAGGATATCGTCGCTTTCTTCCTGCTCCTCAAGCGCAGGCGTCACGGCCTTCAGGTGCACGCTGGTCGGCATGCTCAACTGTTCGTCCGGGTTGGCGCGGAAGTGCTTGATGGTCGCAATCAGCGCCTCACCATCCGGCACGCCACGCTTGTCGCGCACAGCCTCAAGCATCTCGGCGAGACGGTCATGGCAATTCTGCAACAGTTCGAACAGCGGCGGGCTGGCACGTAAACGGCCATTGCCCAAGCCCTCGTAGAGGAACTCAAGCTCATGGGCCAGGTCGCCAATTTCGCGAATTTCCGCCATCCGCGCACCACCCTTGAGGGTGTGTAAGTCGCGCTGCAGAGCTTCCAGCTCCAGGCTGTTATCGGTGTCATCCATCCAGCGCTGCAGAGAGGCGCCGGCGCTGTCGATGATGTCGAAACCCTCTTCAAGGAAGATTTCCACCAACTCAGGGTCGCGCTCGTTGTCATAACTGCTAACGACCGCTGCGGGCTCAGACGGCTCGGGCTCGGCGAATTTAGGCGCAGGCGTAAACTCGCTAACTGGCAACAACTCCAGCTCGGTCGGCAGTTCGGCGTCCGGGTCAAGATCCTGTTCGGCTTCGGCTTCGGCTTCGGCTTCGGCTTCGGCTTCGGCTTCGATGCTGAGCGGCGGCAAGGACAGGTCAAGCGCCTCTAGCTGCTCCGCAGGCTCAA
>NKIE01000588.1 GCA_002256055.1 Pseudomonas sp. PGPPP3
TGACCGCCAGGCACAGCTCGCGATGCGATGGAATTTCCGCCCACGCCCGTAGTTGCTCACAGGCGGTCTCCAGCACCCATTGACCAATCGGAATGATCAGCCCGGTTTGCTCTGCATGGTCGATGAATTCGGCAGGGGCGATCAGCCCGCGCTCCGGATGTGCCCAGCGCAGCAGGGCTTCTGCACCGATAACCTTGCCGGAGCTATCCAGTTGCGGCTGGTAATGCAGCTCGAATTGTTTGTGCGTCAGCGCATTTTTCAATTCGATCTCGAGTTCAGAACGATCGACTGCGTCAGTCTGCAAGACATGCAATAAGGCAAAGAGCATCAGCATTGCCGCACAGGTTTGAACCCACGTCCCTGGAACGCGAATATCATCAGGCAGGGTATAACCTGGTAGCGGTGTCCATGATGTGGAGGCCAGCAAGGTAAAAATCAGTAAGCAAAGCAAGGTCACGCCGTAGCGCAGCCAAACGCTTTCGTCACGAAACGCCATCAATGCCGCGACGCCCAGCGGCAAAAGGTATAGATGGGTGGCGCGTGGCGCGGCTGCATTTGGCACATCCATTATGGCTGCCATGCCGCTGATAACGACCAGCAGCACAGCAAAGAGCACCAGGTTGGCACTGCGCACATGGTGGCGCCACGACAAGCTAAAGACGGTCAGTCCGGAGATAATCAGCGCTATGTCCAGGGTGACGATCATCCAGGCGCCACGCAGCGCAAAAACGACTGCCCAGACCACACCCATGACCGTCATGACCAGGCTGGCCAACATCCGCATGCGGCGTTCGCGGCGTTGATGAACCAAGCCGAGATCTGCAGCGTTCCAGAACTGATGAACGCGCTTGAGGACCGATGATTTGGACGTCATTGAAATTTCCGGCAGGTCATGATTGTGCGAGTCGCTGAGGAACGGCTTGATGAAGGCACTACGTGCAGCCTAATTCAGGTTTGGGTTTGTGGCTAATAGATTCGCATAATGTATATTATGTTAAATTACGTGTAGCTAGGAGGATGTCTGTCGTATCTCCGCTACCTGGAGAATTATGTCGCGTTTGCGAGCTCTCATGAGCTGGTTTTGAAGCAGCTTGCCACTACACGCTGCTCCATTCGGCTGAATTTCACCTACGCCGCGCAGTGGACTACTGAGCCGATTGCCAGCGATTGATGTGCTCGCTAGGCAATGATCAGCGTAAAACTTAGCCCGGGTGGTGACACATCCATCAGAGGCGTCAGTTGATTAGCCTGAATCTACCCGGCCCATGCTAAAGGGTTGATTGCCCGCTGCAAGTTAACCAAGCTTTCCTGGCTGCGATCAGGCTGGAGTAGCTGTTTTTCGGCGTAGTGCTTGGACGAGCGAATAGCCTAGTAAAACTTTGTTTCTTTGGATCAACCTTGGAACAGGCCCTCCTCTGCGTCCTGGTAATTAACGAGTTAACGATGACTTAACTGCCCTCTGCGTTAAGTGTGTAAAAATCGTTCTAATACCTCCCATGCCAGCGCTATACCTTGCCCGAACTCATAAAAAAACCGCCCTGTATAGATTATTAGTTTTGCGGCACAGAGATTACAAAATTGTAATTCTCCAATCATCTTCAAGTTATCTCTAGCTTGCAAGGATAGCGCTCGGCATCCGAATGCGCGAGACGGCATGCCTATCGGAATGTCATGGCAAAAATAGACTAATAACTGCCGCTCATAAAAAGGAGCACTAAATGCTTGATAAAAATAAATTATCCCTTGCGGTATTTTCGACAATCTTCAGTGCGGTTCCTCTCATCGCGGTCGCAGAAGAACCGGTAGAAGGATTTATAGAGGGCAGTAGCGCCAAGGTTATTAATCGTAATTTCTATATGAATCGTGATTACCGCAAGGGC
>NKIE01000589.1 GCA_002256055.1 Pseudomonas sp. PGPPP3
CGACGCTGCGCAGTGGACCGCTAGCGGGCAGCCCTGGGAGCACAGCGTGATCGCCCAGGCCAGCGGGCGTAATTGGCTGTATGCCTTGGATGTGGCGCGTAGCGAGGAGGGTGGCATCCAAGCGCGTCGCGACTTCAGTTTGCAGTCCCAGCAACCGCTCGAACAGGCGATGCAATATCGTGTGCGATCCTGGCCTGATGTACTGCGCGATGCCGATCTGCCCATAAGCGGCCTGGCAGACAGCCTGCAACTGCCGGCCGAGGGCGATCCACGCAGTCGTGCGTGGGCCCGCGAGCTGCTGGCCCGCCATCCGTCCCCGGACGCGCTGGTGCAGGCGTTATTGCAGCACTTCAACCGTGAGCCCTATCACTACACCCTCAAACCGCCACCAGTGGGTGTCGATAGCATCGATGAGTTTCTGTTTCGTACCCGTCGTGGCTTTTGCGCCCATTACGCCGGGGCCATGACTTTTGTGCTGCGCGCGGCTGGCATCCCCGCGCGGGTGGTGGCTGGTTATCAGGGCGGCGAGCTGAACCCGCGGGGCAATTTTCTCACTGTGCGCCAGTTCGACGCCCATGCCTGGGTCGAGTACTGGCAAGCCGGGCAGGGCTGGACCAGCGTCGATCCGACCTTTGCCGTCGCCCCCGAGCGGATTGAGCAGGGGCTGGAACAGGCTCTCAGTGACGAGCAAAGCTTTCTTGCCGATTCACCGCTGTCGCCACTGCGCTATCGCCAGGTGGCCTGGCTGAATCAGTTGCGCCTGAGTTGGGACGATCTCAATCACGGCTGGCAGCGCTGGGTCTTGGGGTATCAGGGCGCCCAACAGTTGCAACTGTTGCAGCGCTGGTTTGGGCGCATGGACGCACAAGTGCTGGGCCTGGCGCTGGTGGGTGGCGGCGGACTGTTGCTGGGGCTGTTGGCGCTGTTCTTGTTCAAGCCCTGGCGCCGCGAACGTGATCCACTGCTGCGCCAATTTCGCCGTTTCGAGCGCTTGCTCGGTCGCCATGGCGTGCCACGTCAGGCCGCGGAAGGTCCACGGGCCTATGCCGAACGTGCGTCCCGGCAGTTACCGGCGCAGGCCGAGGCAATCAAGGCATTTGCCCAGGCGTTTGAAGCTCAGCAGTATGCCGACGCAACGCTGGATGCCCAGGCCTTGGTGCGCTGCTTGCGTCAATTGCGTCGGGATTTGCCTTGGCGCTTAAGCCTGATAGCGCGCTAACACCAGGATAAATATCCGCACAACTGGTTCCTAACGGCCAGTGGCGTCGCCTAAGATCGCCACTGAATTTTCCTTGCGAGGTTGGCATGACGTTTTCTCAGTTGCTTCACGCGGTGCGCCTCAATCCCCATGCGGTAGTGATTCCCAGTGTCTGGGGCCAGGGCCGTGCCGGCTTTGGTGGGCTTGCGGTGGCGTTGGTGTTTGAAGCTATGCGCGCCAAAGTGCCCGCTGGGCGGCCGGTGCGTTCGCTGGCTGTGACCTTTGTCGGCCCCCTGCCCTTGGATGCGCCGGTGAGTTTTGAGGCCGAAGTGCTGCGTGAAGGCAAGGCGGTCAGCCAGGTGCTGGGACGTGCGGTGCAGAACGGCCAGGTGGTCACCCTGGTGCAGGGCAGTTTTGGCGCTCCGCGGACCTCGGTGATCAATGTGCCGGCACTGCCAGCCCCCGCGATGAAACCGGCAGCCGAGTGTCAGGAGATGCCCTACATCAAGAATGTCACCCCGGAGTTCACCCGCTATCTGGCCATGCGCTGGGGCGAGGGCGGTATGCCGTTCAGCAACAACCAGTCACGGCATATGGGCGGCTGGGTGCGCTTGCGTGATCATGATCCAGTCGAGGCGCTGGAGGAGGCGCACTTGCTGGCTCTGGTGGACGCCTGGCCGC
>NKIE01000590.1 GCA_002256055.1 Pseudomonas sp. PGPPP3
CGTGCTACGTCCACTTCCCGCTGCAACCCCTGATCCATGGCCAGGCGGTTACCGGTATCGGTCAGGGCGTCGCGCAGGGCACTGCGCATGGCGTTGCGATAAAGCAAGGCGTTACGCAGTGGGAACAGCAAGCTGGCCAGTAGGGATTCGAGTTGGCCGAGTTCTTCTTCGGCAAAGCGCACGCCGCGGCGAAAGGTCAACTCGCCGAGGTATTCGCCTTCATGGCTGAGGCGGTAGCACGCTGAATGGCTGGCGCGCACGCCGAGGTCCAGGCGCAGGTCGCTGGCGACCAGTTGATAGCTCAGGGCGCCCAACGGCACCAGGCGCTGCACTTCACGGAAGAACAGGCCGAGGATGCGTTCGACATCGAGGCTGGTCTGCAGTTGCAGGCTCAGCTGCTGGCGCAATTGGGCCAGGCTGACCGGGCGCAGGGACTGCGTGCGGTTGCTGGAAAAGCCCAGGCGCTGCAGTTTGGCGGCGTCGAAATCGATGGTGTTGGTTTGGCTGTGGGTGACCATGGTGAACCTCTGGCGCTAAGTGCTGCGACAGTAGGCATAGAGCGAATTCCATGCCAGGTTCGGGTTTTAGGTAAAAAGGCTTTGTTTATCAGTGAGTTGAGAGCGGTGTAAGGTGCCGTATGGCGAGTCTTTGCCGGTTCTCTGGCGCGGCTGCTGGCAATCTGCTGCCGCTGCGCAAGGATGGCCGCCGGAAAACCGGCGGTGGTTTGCCCTTGTATCTTTACTGCGCGTCGAAAGCCTGGCCGTTGACGCCGATGCTGTCCGGACCCATCAGGTACAGGTAGAGCGGCATGATGGCTTCGGGCAGCGGGTTGTTGGCCGGGTTTTCTCCCGGATAGGCCTGGGCGCGCATGCCGGTGCGGGTGGCGCCGGGGTTGATGCTGTTGGCGCGGCCTGGGCAGATGCCGTCCATCTCGTCAGCCAACACCTGCATCAGGCCTTCGTTGGCGAACTTCGAGGTGGCGTAGGCGCCCCAGTAGGCACGGCCCTTACGGCCGACGCTGCTGGAGGTGAAGATCACCGAGGCGTCCTTGGACAGCTTGAGCAGCGGCAGCAGAGTGCTGGTCAGCATAAAGGTGGCGTTGACGTTGACCTGCATGACGCGCATGAAGTTGTCGCCGGACAGCTGCTCTAGCGGCGTGCGCGGGCCGAGGATGGCGGCGTTGTGCAGCAGGCCGTCGAGGTGGCCGAATTCGCGCTCAACCATGGCCGCCAGTTCGTCGTACTGATGCGCCAGGGCGGTTTCCAGGTTGAAGGGGATGACGGCGGCCTGTGGGTAGCCGGCGGCTTCGATCTGGTCGTAGATCTCGTTGAGGTTGTCTTCGGTCTTGCCCAGCAGCAGCACGGTGGCACCGTGGGCGGCATAGCTCAGGGCGGCGGCGGCGCCGATGCCGCGGCCGGCACCGGTAATCAGAATGATGCGGCCCTGCAGCAGGTCGGGGCGGGCGGTGTAGTCGAACATGGCGGGTATCTCGTTATTGCGTAGATGGGTTTGCGCTGCAGTCGGGTGGCTCAGCAGCCGCAGAGGGCGCGATCAAGGATCGTGCGCAACTCGGCAGGGTGTTTGACCACAACATCGGCGCCCCAGTGGCTGGGGTTGTCATCGGGGTGGATGTAGCCCCAGGTGACCGCAGCGGTTTTACAGCCGGCGGCGCGCCCGGCTTCGATGTCGCGGGCATCGTCGCCGACGAACAGGGTGGCGTTGGGGGCGATGCCGATTTTCTCGCAGGCCAGCAGGAGCATTTCCGGGTCGGGCTTGCTGCGGCTGACGTGATCCGGGCACACCAGCACCGCCGAGCGCTGGGCCAGGCCAAGATGCTGCATGATAGGTTCGGCGTAGCGCAGAGGCTTGTTGGAGGC
>NKIE01000591.1 GCA_002256055.1 Pseudomonas sp. PGPPP3
GAGCGGTACAGCTTGGGTTTGCTTGGCGCGGCCGGCACGTCGACAACCGCAGGCGTCGGCGCTGGCGAGGTGGAGTGCAAAGTTTGGCAGCCGCCCAGTAATGTCAGAGCGGCCAGCAATTCAAAAGATCTATTCATGGGCGGGAAATACGACTTGCTTGCGGTTCCGGCATCATGCCACAAGCCTTTCGGCAAGCCCATGGGGCCTGACTCGGTCTATCGTACGGTGTGGTCTTACTGCTGACAAAACAGCGCAGTGGTTGTTCTCGCTCGGGTGAAGTAGGACAATCGGCCGTTTTCCGACACTGTCAGCGACTTTGCATGGCCTTTCTTGCTCTTGGTATCAATCATAAAACCGCGTCGGTGGCCGTGCGCGAGCGCGTGGCTTTTACCCCGGAACAATTGGTTGAGGCACTGCAACAGCTGTGCACGCTGACCAGCAGCCGTGAAGCGGCGATTCTCTCTACTTGCAACCGCAGTGAGCTGTACATCGAACAGGAACTGCTGGAGGTCGAGCAGGTGCTGCGCTGGCTGGCCGACTATCACCAGCTGAGCCTCGACGAGCTGCGCGCCTGTGCTTATGTACATCAGGATGACAGCGCAGTGCGGCACATGATGCGCGTGGCCTCCGGCCTCGATTCCATGGTGCTCGGCGAGCCGCAGATCTTCGGTCAGTTGAAGTCGGCCTACGCCGTGGCGCGTGAGGCGGGCACCATTGGTCCGTTGCTGGGGCGTCTGTTTCAGGCCACCTTCAGCACCGCCAAGCAGGTGCGCACTGATACGGCCATTGGCGAAAACCCGGTGTCTGTGGCCTTTGCCGCCGTCAGCCTGGCCAAGCAGATTTTCAGTGACCTGCACCGCAGTCAGGCGCTGTTGATCGGCGCCGGCGAGACCATCAGTCTGGTGGCGCGCCATCTGCACGATCAGGGCGTCAAACGCATCGTGGTCGCCAACCGTACCTTGGAGCGCGCCAGCCAACTGGCTGAGCAGTTCGGTGCCCATGCGGTGCTGCTCTCGGAAATTCCCAACGAGCTGGTCAACAGCGACATCGTTATCAGTTCCACCGCCAGCCAACTGCCGATTCTCGGCAAGGGCGCGGTGGAGCGGGCACTGAAACTGCGTAAGCACAAGCCGATCTTTATGGTCGACATCGCTGTGCCGCGGGATATCGAGCCGGAAGTCGGCGAGCTGGACGACATCTACCTGTACAGCGTCGATGACCTGCATGAAGTTATCGAGGAGAACCTCAAGACTCGCCAGGGCGCCGCGCAGGTGGCTGAAGACCTGGTGCTGGTCGGTGCCGAAGATTTCATGCTGCGCCTGCGCGAGCTGGCCGCAGTGGACGTACTCAAATCCTACCGCCAACAGGCCGAGCGCCTGCGTGACGATGAGCTGGCCAAGGCCCAGCGCTTGCTGGCCAACGGGTCGTCAGCTGAAGAAGTGCTGCTGCAACTGGCCCGAGGGCTGACCAACAAATTGCTGCATGCGCCCAGCGTGCAACTGAAGAAAATGTCCGCTGCCGGCCGCCTGGATGCGCTGGCCATGGCCCAGGAACTTTTTGCCCTCAACGAGGGCGCGGATAAGAACTCGCAATGAAAGCGTCACTGCTGAACAAACTGGACGCGCTCCAGGACCGTTTCGAAGAACTCACTGCCTTGCTCGGCGATGCCGAGGTGATCAGCAACCAGAACCACTTCCGCGCCTATTCCAAGGAGTACGCCGAAGTTGAGCCGGTGGTCAGTGCCTACCGGCAATTGCGCAAAGTGCAGGGCGATCTTGAAGGCGCCCAGGCGCTGCTCAAGGACAGCGACCCGGACATGCGCGAAATGGCCGAAGACGAAGTCGCCGAGGCCAAGCTGCAACTGGTGGAGCTGGAA
>NKIE01000592.1 GCA_002256055.1 Pseudomonas sp. PGPPP3
ACTGCCGTTTGAGGAAAAACGCCCAATCACTGCGCCCTTTGAGGGCCAGCCCCAGCCCGCAGCTGAGCGTGGCGTAGAGGTGATTGGCGTAACGGCTGGAGCCGGTTTTACCGGCGCCTGGCTCTGCGTCGGCTTCACCTGAGGCGATGCGCTAGCGCTAACCATAGGTGCAGGACGCGCAACAGAGGCAGGGCCACGGGCTTGTGCAACAGCGGGGGAACCACCAAAACGGATGACCTGACCGCTACGAATCAGATAGGGTGCGGGAATGCCATTGCGTGCTGCCAGGGTTTTCCAGTCCCAACCAAAGCGAAAGGCGATCGAATAGAGCGTGTCACCACGCTGCACCACATACTGGCCACTGCTGGCCGGCTGGCGCTGGCTTTGCTTCGCCGGCCCCTTGCCGTCACGATCGACAACCTGCACACCGCCCTTCGGCGAACTGCTGCAGCCGGTTAATAATGCACCGGCAAAGAGCACGCCCAGCAATGTACGTCCGGCAACACCGAGACGGATAAAAGACCGGGAGCTGTTCACGCGCATCAAGCCAGAGGTCCATTCAGCAGGGGGACGAAACGCACGTCATCCAGTACATGACGGGTAAAGCCGTGTTCATCGCGCACGATCAGCAACAGCTGCTGCTCGGCGCCCGCACCCACTGGAATCACCAGGCGCCCACCCGGCGCCAGCTGGTCCAGCAAGGCCTGGGGCACCTCGGCAGCAGCAGCCGTGACGATAATGCCGTTATAGGGCCCCAAGGCATTCCAGCCTTCCCAACCATCACCCCAGCGAAACACCACGTTACGCAGATTGAGCTCCTGCAGGCGCTCCTTGGCGCGCTCCTGCAAGGCCTGGATGCGCTCAACCGAGAACACCCGCTCCACCAACTGAGCCAGCACCGAGGTCTGATAACCGGAGCCGGTACCAATTTCCAGAACCTTGTCCAGAGGCCCGGCGGCCAGCAGCAACTCGGTCATGCGTCCGACCATATAGGGCTGGGAGATCGTCTGGTTGTGGCCAATCGGCAAAGCCGTGTCTTCGTAGGCGCGATGGGCCAGGGCTTCATCGACAAACAGGTGACGCGGCGTGCGGCGAATCACTTCCAGCACGCTCGGATTGGACAGGCCCTCCTCGTACAGACGCTCAATCAGCCGCTCGCGCGTGCGCTGCGAGGTCATGCCAATGCCATGGCGCTGCAATTGTTCCTGAGTGCGCATCAGAGCAGCCCCTCCAGCCAACCTTCCAGCCCAGCGAAGGCCTCAGGAAAGGTGCGATCCAGCTGCAGCGGGGTGATCGACACATAGCCCTGCAGCACCGCATGGAAATCAGTGCCCGGACCGCCGTCTTCGGCATCGCCAGCGACAGAGATCCAGTAGCCTTCCTTGCCACGCGGATTGACCACTTTGACAGGCGCCGCCGCGCGGGCGCGATGACCGAGGCGAGTCAGCTGCACGCCGCGGATGTGATCCAGCGGCAAATTGGGCACATTGACGTTAAGCACGGTACGCGGTGGCAGATCAAGCTTGGCGTGGGCTTCAAGCAACTTGCGGGCGAAATAGGCCGCAGTGGGTAGGTTATCCGGCTGGCGCGACAACAGCGAAAAGGCAAACGCCGGGCGCTGCAGAAAGCGGCCTTCCAGGGCAGCGGCGACAGTGCCCGAATAGAGCACGTCATCCCCAAGGTTGGCGCCCAGGTTGATCCCCGACACCACCATTTCCGGCACCGGCTCAAGCAAGCCATTGAGGCCCAGGTGCACGCAATCGGTGGGCGTGCCATTGAGGCTGATAAAGCCGTTGCTCAACCACTGCGGATGCAGCGGCCGGTCCAGGGTCAGCGAGCTGCTGGCGCCGCTTTTATCCTGCTCGGGGGCG
>NKIE01000593.1 GCA_002256055.1 Pseudomonas sp. PGPPP3
GGCGCATCGCCGAAGGTCAGGCGCAGTTGCTGCTCGATCGCGCGGTGCTCGGCACCGGCACGGAAATCGGCCACCTCCAGCAGGGCGGCCAATTGGTCCAGCGACTCTTCCAACTGCCGGCGCGCCGCCGGGTCCAGGGGGCCGGCCGGCTTGGGCTGCACCGCCTGTTCTGCCTGCTCGAAGCGCTGCAGGATCATGCCCAGCACCAGCGTGGCCTCCTGCATCGCGAACTGGCGGCCGATGCAGGCCCGCTGACCGTTGCCAAAGGGCTTGTAGGCATGGGCCGGGCGCTGGGCCTCGGCGGCACGGCTGAAGTGCTCGGGGTCAAAGCGCTCGGGCTGCGGCCCCCACACCGCCGGGTCGCGGTGCAGGGCCAGCACGTTCAGGATCACCAGCGCGCGGCGCGGGATCGGGTAGGCCGTGTCGCCACCGATCGTGGTGTCGGCGCGGGCCTGCAGGCCGATGGCCGGGGCCGGCGGGTACAGCCGCAGCGCCTCCTTCAGCACCTGCTGCACGTAGACCAGCTGGTTGACCTGGGCATAGCTGGGCGGCACGGTCGGGTCGGTGCCCAGCACCGCGTCCACCTCGTCGCGGGCCCGCGCCAGCACCTCGGGGTGGGCCAGCAGTTCCACCAGCGCAAACGACAGCAGGTTGCTGGTGGTCTCGTGGCCGGCGATCAGGAACTCGATGCACTCGTCGCGGATCTGGGCGTCGTCCAGGCCCTCGCCGCTGGCCTTGTCGACCCCCGCCAGCATGTAGCTCAGCAGGTCGGGCTGCTCGGCGATGCCCAGGCCGCTGGCCCGGCGCTCGCGCACGATGCGGCCCACCATGCCGTGCATGTAGGCCACGTCGGCGTCCATCTGCGCCATTGGCCGGCGCAGCCACCAGCGCTCCAGCGGCAGGCCGCGGCGGCGCTGCACCGTCTCCAGCGAGCGCGTCATCGCGTCGACGAAGGGGTGGAAGTCCTGGCGGTAGAACGAGTTGAAACGGTAGCCAAAGCCGCACAGGCCGATGGTGTCCAGCGTCAGCGCGGTCATGTCGCGCACCACGTCCACCTCGTCGTCGGGGTTCAGCCGGTCCCACTTGGCCACCAGCTGCTGGGCGATGTCCAGCATCATCGGGTGGTAGCCGCGCATCGCGCGCTGGCTGAAGTTGGGCAGCAGGATGCCGTGCGGCTTGGCCCAGGTGGCTTCCTGGGTGTCGCTGGTGAACAGGCCGTGCGACAGCGGCCGCAGCCGGCGCAGCGTGCCGATCGTGCACTTGTCAAAGCGCGTGGGGTCGCACACCTCCTCGGCCAGCGCCGCGCGGCCCACGATGATCAGCTTGAGCCCCGGCATGTCCAGCCAGTACACCGGCCCCAGCTGGCGCACCAGCGCGGCCATGTCCTGCGTGGGCGAGGTGCTGCGGATGCTCAGCAGGTTGCCCAGCAGCGGCTGGCGCGGCGGGTGGGGGATCGGGTGCAGCGGGTTGGCGGCGGGCATGGGCAGGCGTGGCGGTACCGGTGGCGCCACGGCGGCTGCCGCGGCGCGCCATTGTGGGCTGCGGCCGGGTGCCGGCGACTGAGCATTGGTCATGCCATGTCATGAATGGCATGGATAGCTGGCCAACCGGCCAGTACCCTCAGCTTATGCTCGCGGCCCGGACATCCCCGCCCAGTGCATGAAGCCTGTTCATGAAACCCCGGTCCTGCCCCGGCTGGACCTGAACCTGTTCCGCGTCTTCGAGGCCGTCTGGCGCGAGCGCAACCTCACCCGCGCGGCCGACATCCTGTGCGTCAGCCAGCCAGCGGTCAGCCACGCCCTGACGCGGCTGCGCAAGCAGCTGGGCGATCCGCTGTTCGTGCGCGAGGGCAATGGCATGCGGCC